>NZ_BAAAKJ010000186.1:60724-90052 GCF_039527695.1 Kitasatospora putterlickiae | reverse complement strand
CCCGCTCGCCCGCCGGCCACTTCCGGGCCTCGGTCAGCAGCTCGACCCGGCCGGACTCCCAGTCCACGTGCGAGGACGGCTCGTCCACGTGCAGCGTGGCGGGCAGCAGCCCGTGCCGCATCGCCAGCACCATCTTGATCACGCCCGCCACGCCGGCGCCCGCCGAGGTGTGGCCGATGTTCGACTTGATCGAGCCCAGCCACAGCGGCTCGTCCCCGGCGCGCTCGCGGCCGTAGGTCGCCAGGAGGGCCTGCGCCTCGATCGGGTCGCCCAGCCTGGTGCCGGTGCCGTGGCCCTCGACCGCGTCGACGTCGGCGAGCGACAGGCCCGCGCTGGCCAGCGCCGCCCGGATCACCCGCTCCTGCGAGGGGCCGTTGGGCGCGGTGAGGCCGTTGCTGGCACCGTCCTGGTTGATCGCGGTGCCCCGGATCAGGCCGTGGATGCGGCGCCCGTTGCGGCGGGCGTCCGACAGGCGCTCCAGCACGAGCAGGCCCAGGCCGTCCGAGAAGCCGGTGCCGTCCGCCGAGGACGCGTACGCCTTGCAGCGCCCGTCCTCGGCCAGACCGCGCTGGCGGCTGAACTCGCGCAGCATGAACGGGCTGGGCATCAGCGTCACGCCGCCCGCCAGGGCGAGCGAGCACTCGCCGCCCCGCAGCGCCTGCACGGCCATGTGCATCGCCACCGAGGAGGACGAGCAGGCCGTGTCGACGGACACCGCCGGGCCCTCCAGGCCGAGCAGGTAGGAGATCCGGCCCGAGGACACGCTCGCCGCCCCGCCGGTGAGCTGGAAGCCCTCGATCTCCGGCAGGGCGCGCTCCTGCCCCATGCCGTAGTCGGTGACGCTCAGCCCGCAGTACACGCCGGTGTCGCTGCCGCGCAGCGTGCCGACGTCGATCCGGGCGTCCTCGAAGGCCTCCCAGGAGGCTTCGAGCAGCAGGCGCTGCTGCGGGTCCATCGCGGTCGCCTCGCGCGGCGAGATCCCGAAGAACTCCGCGTCGAACTCGCCGATGCGGTCGACGAATCCGCCGCCCCGGGCGTAGACCGTCCCGGGCTGCTCCGGGTCGGGGCTGTACAGCCGCTCCAGGTCCCAGCCGCGGTCGTCGGGCAGCGGCGCGATGGCGTCGCGCCCCTCGGCGACCAGCTCCCACAGCCCGTCCGGCGAGGACACCCCGCCCGGGTAGCGGCAGCTCATGCCGATGATGGCCAGCGGCTCGGTCGCCCGGGACTCCGCCTCCTCCAACTGCGCTCTGGTCTCGTTGAGTTCGAGCGCGACCTTCCTGAGGTAGCGGACCAGCTTCTCCTGCTGGTCGACGTTCTCCGTCGTCATCTCCGTGTCCCCCGTCACTCGTCGCCCAGCTGAACATCGATCATGCGGAACAGGTCCTCGGCGGTGGTCGCCGCCTGGAGCTGCTCCCGCTCGCTCTGCGCCCTGCTCGCCGGCTCGCCCTCGCCGGTGCCCGCGGCCGCTGCCGCGGCTCCGGCGCTGATGGCCGACAGCAGGGTGCGCAGGCGCTTGGCCACCCGCTGCTGCTCCTCCGCCGAGCTGGCGGCGAGCATCTCCTCCAGCCGCCGGACCTCCTGGTCGATCGGCGGCTCGGCCGGCTCCCCGCCGCCCAGCTCCGACAGCAGCAGGTCCGCCACCGCCGCCGGCGTCGGGTGGTCGAAGACCAGCGTCGCCGGCAGTCGCACGCCCGTGGACTGGGCGAGCCGGTTGCGCAGTTCGACGGCGCCGAGCGAGTCGAAGCCGAGGTCCTTGAAGGCCCGGTCCGGCTCGATCACGGCCGCCGAGGCGTGGCCGAGGACGGCCGCGACCTGCGCCTGGACGGCCTCCAGCACGATCCCCGCGCGCTCCGCCTCGGGTACGGCCGCCAGCCGCTGCGCCAGCACGCTCGCCCCGGCGTCGGCGGCCCGGGCCGGCAGCCGGACCAGGCCGCGCAGCAGCGGCGGCAGCATCCCGGCGCGGGCCTGGGCGCGCAGCACGGTGGTGTCCAGCAGCACCGGGGCCACCACTGCGGCGTCCACGTCCAACGACCGGTCGAACAGTGCCGGGCCGGTCTCCGGGGTCAGCGCGCCGACACCCATCCGCTCCAGGCGGGCGAACTCGTCCTCGCCCAACTGGGCGGCCATGCCGGCCGTTCCGGACCACAGGCCCCAGGCGAGCGAGGTCGCCGGCAGGCCGGCGGCCCGACGGGACGCGGCCAGCGCGTCCAGCGCCGAGTTCGCGGCCGCGTAGTTCGCCTGGCCCGGGCTGCCGATGAGGGCGGACACCGAGGAGAACAGCACGAACGCCGTCAGCTCGGCGCCGGCGGTCAACTCGTGCAGGTGCCAGGCGGCTTCGAGCTTCGGTCGCATCACGCGGTCGACCTGCGCGGGCGACAGAGAGGCGATCACGCCGTCGTCGAGCACACCGGCGGCGTGCACGACGGCCGTCACCGGGTGCTCCAGCTGCCCGAGTGCGGCGGCCAGTTGCTCGCGGTCGGACACGTCGCAGGCGACCACCCGCGCGGTGGCGCCCGACTCCGCCAGCTCGGCCACCAGTTCGGCGGCGCCGGCGGCCCGCGGCCCGCTGCGGCTCAGCAGCAGCAGGTGCCGCACGCCACGGGCGGCGGCGAGGTGCCGGGCGAAGACCGCGCCCAGGCCACCCGTACCGCCGGTGATCACCACCGTGCCCTCGGCGTCGAACTCCACCGCCGACTCGCCGATGGACGCCTTCACCAGGCGCGGCGCCAGCACCCGGCCGCCACGCAGCGCCACCTGCGGCTCGTCGCCGTCCAGCAGCGCGCCCCAGTCGGGCGTCCCCCCGTCCAGGTCGACCAGCAGGAACCGGTCCGGGTTCTCGGACTGCGCGCTGCGCAGCAGGCCCCAGAGCGCGGCCTGGGCGACATCCGCCGCCTCGCCGTCCACGGACACCGCGTTCCGGGTGACCAGGGCCAGCCGCACCTCGGCCGTCCAGTCGGCGGCCAGCCACCGCTGCACCAGCCCCAGCGCCTCGGCCACGGCCTCGCGGGCCGCGTCGGCCTCGTTCCCCGCCGGGGTGGCGACGGACGCCACGACCAGCGGCGGCCTCGGGCCGCCCTCGGCGAGTGCCTGCTCCAGCGCCGCCAGGTCGGCGAACGCCTCGCCCTCGACACCCGCCCCGCCCAGCACCGCCGGCCGGACGGGCTGCGCCGCACCGAGCGCCACCGGCGCCCAGTCCAGCCGGTACACCGACTGGGCGCCACCGCGCCGCAGCCGCTCCAGCTGCGAGAGGTCCACCGGGCGCATGTCCAGCCGCTCCAGGCTCAGCACCGGCTCGCCCTGCTCGGACACCACGTCCACCCGCAGAGCAGAGTCGCCGGCGGGCGAGATCCGCACCCGGACCCGGGAGAGGCCCGGCCGCCCGCCGGTCACCTTCGACCACGAGAACGGCAGCAGGGTCGCGCCACCGTCCGCGCCCTTCTCCGCGAACGCGCCGTGCAGCGTCGCGTCGAACAACGCCGGGTGCAGGGCGAAGCCCTCGCCGCCGGTGTCGCCCGGCAGGGCCACCTCGGCGAACACCTCTGAGCCGACGCGCCAGGCCGTCCGCACGCCCTGGAACACCGGGCCGTAGTCGAAGCCGAGCTCGGCCATGCCCGCGTACAGCGCGCCGCCGGTCATCTCCGTGCCCCCGGCGGGCGGCCACTCGGTCGGCAGCCAGGCCGCCGGAGCGGCACCCTCGGCCGCCAGCCAGCCACGGGCGTGGCAGACCGCCTCGACGGCCTCCTCGGCCGCCGCCGGCTCCGGGCGGGCGAACACCGCCACCTCACGGCGGCCGTCCGTACCCGCGACGCCCACCGTGACGCGCAACTGCGCGGCGGCGCCCTCCTCCAGCAGCAGCGGCGACTCCATCACCAGCTCGTCCACCACCGGCACACCCACCCGGCGACCGGCCGCCGCGACCAGCTCCACCCACGCGGTGCCCGGGACGATCACCATGCCCAGGACCACGTGGTCGCGCACCCACGGCTGCCCCTGCGCGGAGAACCGGCCGGTGAACACCCACTCGTCACGGTCGCCGACCTGCACGGCCGCCGCCAGCACCGGGTGCTCCATGCGGTCCAGGCCGGCCGCGACGACGTCACCGCCCTGCGCGGACGGCGTCAGCCAGTAGGTCTCCCGCTGAAAGGCGTACGTCGGCAGGTCGACGATCCGGGCGCCGGTGGCGGCGAACGCGGACTCCCAGTCGACCTTCACCCCGGCGGCGTGCGCCTGGCCGAGGGAGAGCAGGAAGCGCGGCAGGCCGCCCTCCTCCCGCTTCAGCGAACCGACCACCGACACCCGGCCGTTGGCCTCGGCCGCCTCGACGGCATCCTCGACCGCCATGGTCAGCACCGGGTGCGGGGACGCCTCGACGAAGCAGCCCATGCCCTGGTCGATCAGCGCACGGACGGCCGGCTCGAAGCCGACCTGGCCGCGCAGGTTCTTGTACCAGTACGCGGCGTCCATCGTGGTGGTGTCGATGAACTCGCCCACGACGGTGGAGAAGAACGGGATCCGGCCGCTGATCGGCTCGACCGGCGACAGGGCGGCGAGCAGCTCGGTCTCGATGATCTCGACCTGCGCCGAGTGCGAGGCGTAGTCGACCTTGACCTTGCGGGCGCGGACGCCGTCGCGCTCGCAGGCCTCGAACACCTCGTCCAGCGCGTCGGGTTCACCCGCGACGACGACGGCGGAGGGGCCGTTGACGGCGGCGACGGAGAGGCGGCCCGCGTACGGCGCCAGCAGCTCCTCGACCCGGTCGACGGGCAGGGCCACCGACATCATGCCGCCCAGCCCCGCGAGCTTGTCGCGCACCAACTGGCTGCGCACCGCGACGATCCGGGCCGCGTCACGCAGCGACAACCCGCCCGCGACATACGCCGCCGCGATCTCGCCCTGCGAGTGCCCGACGACCGCCGCAGGCTCCACACCGTACGAGCGCCACAGGGCCGCGAGGCTGACCATGACGGCGAACAGCGCCGGCTGGACCACATCCACCCGCTCCAGGGTGGGCGCGCCCTCCTTGCCGCGGAGCACGTCCTCCAGCTTCCAGTCGACGAACTCGGCCAGCGCGTCACCACACGCCGCGATCTCCGCCGCGAACACCGGCGCGGAGTCCAAAAGTTCGACCGCCATGCCGACCCACTGCGCCCCCTGACCGGGGAACACGAACACCGGCTTCACCGTGCCACCGGCCGAACGGCCCTCCACCACCAGCGGCGAGGGCTCGCCCAGCGACAGCGCCGCCAGACCCGCCAGCAACTGCTCACGGTCGGCCGCCGCCACCACACCCCGGTGCTCCAGCTGGGCCCGCGTCGTCGCGGCCGAGAACCCCACATCGGCCGGCGACAACTCGGGCCGCGCCACCAGATGCGCCCGCAACCGCTCCGCCTGCGCCCGCACCGCCGCCGCACTGCGACCCGACACCGGCACCGCCACCGCACCGACCACCGGAACCGGCTCCACGACCGGCACCTCCTCGGCCGCCGGCGCCTCCTCCAGGATCACGTGCGTGTTCGTACCACTGACACCGAACGACGACACCGCCGCACGACGCGGCCGCCCGTCCACCACCGGCCAGTCCCGCGCCTCCGTCAGCAACTCGACCCGACCCGACGTCCACTCCACGTGCGGCGAGGGCTCGTCCACGTGCAGCGTGGCGGGCAGCACACCGTGCCGCATCGCCATCACCATCTTGATCACACCGGCGACGCCGGCCGCAGCCGAGGTGTGCCCGATGTTGGACTTGATCGAGCCCAGCCACAGCGGCTCCCCGGCACGGTCCCGGCCGTAGGTGGCCAGCAGGGCCTGGGCCTCGATCGGGTCGCCCAGCCTGGTGCCGGTGCCGTGGCCCTCGACCGCGTCGACCTCGGCCGCCGACAGCCCGGCGTTCGCCAGCGCCGCCCGGATCACCCGCTCCTGCGAGGGCCCGTTGGGCGCCGTCAGACCGTTCGACGCACCGTCCTGGTTCACCGCACTGCCCCGGATCACGCCAAGGATCTTCCGCCCGTTGCGCCGCGCGTCCGACAACCGTTCCAACACGAGCAGGCCCATGCCGTCCGAAAAGCCGGTGCCGTCCGCGTCGGACGAGTACGCCTTGCAGCGCCCGTCCTCGGAGAGGCCGCGCTGGCGACTGAAGCCGACGAGCAGGTCCGGCGTGGCCATCAGCGAGATGCCGCCGACCAGGGCCAGTTCGCATTCGCCCGCGTGCAGGGACTGGGAGGCGAAGTGCAGGGCGACCGAGGAGGAGGAGCAGGCGGTGTCGACGGACACCGCCGGGCCCTCCAGGCCGAGCGAGTAGGCGATCCGGCCGGAGACCACGCTGGTAGTGGTACCGGTGAGGTGGTAGCCCTCCAGCTCCGGTGCCATCGTGGAGTGGTAGCCCGAGGGAACGGTGCCGCAGAAGACGCCGGTGTTGCTGCCGCGCAGCGAGGTCGGGTCGATGCCGGCGTGTTCGAAGGCCTCCCAGGAGGCTTCGAGCAGCAGGCGCTGCTGCGGGTCGGTGGCGGTCGCCTCGCGCGGGCTGATGCCGAAGAACTCGGCGTCGAACTCGCCGATGCCGTGCACGAATCCGCCGGCCCGGGTGTACGCCGTGCCCGCGTGGTCGGGGTCCGGGTCGTACAGGTTGGCCAGGTCCCAGCCGCGGTCGGACGGGAACGGGCCCATCGCGTCCCGGCCTTCGGCGACCAGCTGCCACAGCTCGTCCGGCGAGGACACCCCGCCCGGGAACCGGCAGCTCATGCCGACGATCGCCAGCGGCTCGGCGGAGTCGACGCGCCGCGCACGGGTGGCCTTCGGACGGCCGCTCGCGGGCTCCACCGTGATCTGCGCGACCAGCAGGCGCGCCACCGCCGCGGGGGACGGGTGGTCGAACACCAGGGTGGCGGGCAGGCGCACGCCGGTGGACTGGCCGAGCCGGTTGCGCAGCTCGACGGCGCTCAGCGAGTCGAAGCCGATCTCCTGGAAGGCGCGCTCCGGGTCGATCGCGGCGGCCGAGGCGTGGCCGAGCACGTCCGCGACCTGCGCCAGCACCAGGTCGAGCACCACCCGCTCGCGGTCCGCCTCCGGCACGCCCGCGAGCCGGCGGGCCAGCGATCCGCCGTGCTCCGCGCGCCGGGCCGGGACGGGCGCGAGGCCGCGCAGCAGCGGCGGCAGCAAGCCCGCCCGGGCCTGCTGGCGCAGGACGGCGGTGTCCAGCTGGACGGGCGCGAGCAGAGCCGCGTCCGAGGCCAGGGCCCGGTCGAACAGGCCCAGACCGAGCTCGGCCGTCAGCGGCTTCGTCCCCATCCTCTCCAGCCGCGCCAGCTCCGCGCCACTCAACTGAGCCGCCATGCCACCGGCTTCGGACCACAGACCCCACGCCAGCGAGACCGCCGGCAGACCCGCCGCACGACGGGAGACCGCCAACGCGTCCAACGCCGAGTTCGCCGCCGCGTAGTTGCCCTGACCGGGACTGCCGATCAGCGCCGCCACCGACGAGAACAGCACGAACGCCTTCAGATCGGCGGAAGCCGTCAACTCGTGCAGATGCCAGGCCGCTTCGACCTTCGGCCGCAGCACCCGCCCGACCTGCTCCGACGACAACGACTCGACCGTGCCGTCATCCAGCACACCGGCCGCGTGCACGACCGCCGTCAGCGGACGCTCCAGCCCACCCAGCACCGACGCCAGTTGCTCACGGTCAGCGGCGTCGCACGCGACGACCTCCGCCACCGCGCCCAACTCCGCCAGCTCCGAAACCAGTTCGGACACACCCTCGGCCGCCGGGCCACGCCGGCTCAGCAGCAGCAGGTGCCGCACCCCGTACGCCGCCGCCAGGTGCCGCGCGAACACCGCACCCAGACCACCCGTACCACCGGTGACCAGAACCGTGCCCTCGGTGTCGAACCCGACCGCAGGCCCCTCGGCCGGGGCCTTCGCCAGGCGCGGCGCCAGCACCTTGCCGTCGCGCAACGCCACCTGCGGCTCGTCGCCGTCCAGCAGCGCGGCCCAGTCCGGTGCGGAGCCGTCCGCGTCGACCAGCAGGAACCGGCCCGGATGCTCCGACTGCGCACTGCGCAGCAGACCCCACACCGCCGCCTGGGCGACATCCGCCGCCTCGCCGTCCACCGACACCGCGCCACGCGTCAGCACGGCCAGCCGGGCCTCGCCCGACCAGTCGTCCACCAGCCAGGACCTCACCAGCGCCAGCGCCCGGGTGACGGCCTCGGCCGCGCTCCCGACCGAGGTGTCCACCGAGGCCACGACCAGCTGCGGCGCCTGGCCACCCTCGGCCAGCGCCTTGCCCAGCGCGGCCAGGTCCGCGAACCGCTCGCCCTCGACGCCCGCCTCGCCCAGCACCGCCACCCGGACGGCCTCGCCGGTGCCGGACGCCACCGGCGCCCAGCCGAGCCGGTACAGCGGGGTCTGCGTCCCGCCGGCCCGCTTCAGCTGCGCCCGGTCGACCGGGCGGAACACGAGCTGGTCCATGCTGAGCACCGGCTCGTCGTCCTCGTCGACGATCTCGATGCGGAACGCGGCCTCGCCGGCGGGGGTGAGCCGGGCACGGGCCCGCGAGACGCCCCTCCGGTGGAGCTGGACGCCGTTCCACGAGAACGGCATGACGAGGGTGTCGTCGGGCTTCTCCCCGAAGAGCGAGCTCTGCACGGCGGAGTCGAAGAGCCCCGGGTGGATGCCGAAGCCCGACTGGGTGTCCGCGTCGTCCGGCAGGGCCAACTCGACGTAGACGGCGTCCTCGTCCTGCCACGCCTCGATCACGCCCTGGAAGAGGGTGCCGTAGTCGTAACCGATCTCGGTCATGCGGGTGTAGAGCGCCTCCGGGGCGAGCGACTCCGCGCCCGGCGGCGGCCATTCGACGTCCCAGGCGGGGACGGAGAGGGCGTCCGTTCCCAGCCAGCCGCGACCGTGGCAGACCGCGTCGCCCGGCTTGTCGGGGGCGTCTCCCTCGACGCGCGAGAAGATGACGAACTCGCGGCGCCCGTCCTCGTCGGCGTTCCCGACGACGATCTGCAGTCGGCGCGCCGCGGTGTCGTCCAGGACCAGCGGGGCCTCGATGACGAGCTCGTCCAGCACCGGGCAGCCGACCTCGCGGCCGGCGGCCAGGCTCATCTCGACCAGCGCCACGCCGGGCACCACGACGGTGCCCATCACGACGTGGTCGCGCGTCCACGGTTGGGCCTGCGTCGAGATGCGGCCGGTGAACAGCCACTCGTCGCGGTCGCCGACGAGCGCGCGGCCGGCCAGGACGGGGTGCTCGACGGCGATGAGCCCGGCGCCCGTGACGTCGCCGCCCAGTGCGGACGGCATCAGCCAGTAGCGCTCGTGCTGGAAGGCGTAGGTCGGCAGGTCGACGCGCTGGGCGTCGGTGCCCGCGTAGAAGGCCTCCCAGTCCACGGTGACGCCGGCCGTGTGGGCGTGGCCCAGGAAGCCCGCGAAGGTCTCCCGCTCGCCCTGCTTCGCGCGCAGGGCCGGAACGAAGACCGCCCCCGCGTCCTCGTCGACGCACTGGCGGGCCATCGCGGTGAGCACCGCGTCCGGGCCGAGTTCCAGGAACCGGCGAACCCCCCGCTCCCAGAGGGTGTTGACGCCATCGGCGAAGCGCACCGCCTGACGGACGTGCCGCACCCAGTACTCGGCGTCGAACTCCTCCACCACCGCACCGGTGACGTTCGAGACCACCGGAATGGTGGGCGCCGAATACGTCAACTTCTCCGCCACCAGGCGGAATTCGTCCAGCATCGGCTCCATGCGGGGCGAGTGGAACGCGTGCGAGACCCGCAGGCGCGTCGTCTTACGACCCTCGACCCTCGGAAGCCACTCCTCGACGGCGTCCGCATCGCCCGAAACCACCAGCGCGGTGGGCGCGTTGATCGCGGCGATCTCCAGCCGTCCCTCGAAGCCGGCCAGCGAGTCGGCGACCTCGGCCTCACCCGCCTGCACCGCGACCATCGCACCGCCGGCAGGCAGCGCGCCCATCAACCGGCCACGCGCGACCACGAGTTCGGCCGCGTCCGCGAGCGAGAGCACACCCGCGACATGCGCGGCCGCGATCTCACCCACCGAATGCCCCACCAGGAAGTCCGCCCGCAGGCCCAACGACTCCACCAGACGGAACAACGCCACCTCGACCGCGAACAACGCCGCCTGCGTGAACTCCGTGGCATTCAGGTCATCACCGCCGGCCGCGATCAACTCCCGCACCGAACGGCCCAGACGCGCATCCAGCTCCACGCAGACCTCGGCCAGCGCCCGCTCGAACACCGGGAACGCCCCGGCCAGCTCCAGGCCCATCCCACCGCGCTGCGAGCCCTGCCCCGTGAACAGGAACGCCGACTTGCCCGCGACAGCGGCCGTACCGGCCGAAACCCCGGCCAGCCGCTCCACGAGCTCGTCCCGCCCCGAGGCCACCACGACCGCACGCCGCTCCAGCAACGCACGCGAAGCAACCGACGAGAACGCCACATCGCCGACCGACAGCTCCGGCCGCGCCACCAGGTGCGACCGCAGCCGCTCCACCTGCTCCCGCAGCGCCGCATCCGTCCGCGCCGACAACACCACCGGCACCACACCCACAGGCCGAACGACCTCGGGCGCCTCCGAAGACTCCTCCGCCGGAGCCTCCTCCAGGATGATGTGCGCGTTGGTCCCGCTCACACCGAACGACGACACCGCGGCGCGCCGTGGACGTCCCTCGGCGACCGACCACTCCCGGGCCGCGGTCAGCAGCTCGACCCGGCCCGACTCCCACTCCACATGCGGCGTCGGCGCATCGACGTGCAAGGTCTGCGGCAGCACACCGTGCCGCATCGCCATCACCATCTTGATCACACCCGCCACACCGGCGGCGGTCGAGGTGTGCCCGATGTTGGACTTGATCGAGCCGAGCCACAGCGGCTCACCCTCGCGCTCACGCCCGTAGGTGGCCAGCAGCGCCTGCGCCTCGATCGGGTCGCCGAGCACCGTGCCGGTGCCGTGGCCCTCGACCGTGTCGATGTCGGCGGTGGCCAGTCCGGCGTTCGCCAGCGCCGCCCGGATCACCCGCTCCTGCGAGGGGCCGTTCGGAGCCGTCAGCCCGTTGCTCGCGCCGTCCTGGTTGACGGCACTGCCCCGGATCAGGCCCAAAATGCGACGCCCGTTGCGCCGCGCGTCCGACATCCGCTCCAGGACCACCAGGCCGAGGCCGTCCGAGAACCCGGTCCCGTCCGCCGAAGCCGAGTACGCCTTGCAGCGTCCGTCCGGCGCGAGGCCACGCTGACGGCTGAACTCCATGTGCAGGAACGGCCCGGCGAGGACGGTCACGCCACCGGCGAGTGCCAGCGAGCACTCGCCCGCCCGCAGCGCGTTCACCGCCAGGTGCAGGGCAACCGCCGAGGCGGAGCAGGCGGTGTCGACGGACACCGCCGGGCCCTCCAGGCCGAGCGCGTACGCCATGCGGCCGGACACCACGCTGGTGGTGGAACCGGTCAGGCGGAAGCCCTCGATCTCGGGCAGGGCGCCGGCCGGCATGGCCGCGTAGTCGGACGGGCCGACGCCGCAGAAGACACCGGTGGAGCTGCCGCGCAGGGTGTGCGGGTCGATGCCCGAGTCCTCCAGCGCCTCCCAGGCCGACTCCAGCAGCAGACGCTGCTGCGGGTCCATCGCGGTCGCCTCGCGCGGGCTGATCCCGAAGAACTCCGCGTCGAACTCGGCGGCACCGTCGATGAATCCGCCCTCCCGGGCGTACACGGTGCCGAGCCGGTCGGGGTCCGGGTCGTACAGCTTCTCCAGGTCCCAGCCGCGGTCGGTCGGGAACGGGCCGATGCCGTCCCGGCCCTCGGCGACCAGCTGCCACAGCTCCTCGGGGGAGGTCACCCCGCCCGGGTAGCGGCAGCTCATGCCGACGATCGCGATCGGCTCGCCGTCGCGCGACTCGTACTCGCGCAGGCGCGCACGGGCCTGGTTGAGATCACTCGCCATCTTCTTGAGATAGCGGGCGATCTTCTCCTGCTGCTCGGTGTTCTCTGCCATGTCAGCGCCCCCTGTCACGCTTCGCCGAACTCGGCGTCGATCATTTGGAAGACCTCGTCCATCGTGGTGGCCGCCTCGATCCGCTCGGCCGTGCTTTCCGCCTGTCCGTCGTCGTCGGCGACGACGGACAGCAGGCGGCGCAGTCGCTCGGCCACGTGGCGCCGATCGGTGTCGGCGACCGTGACGAGCATGTCTTCCAGCTTCGTCAGTTCCTTGTCGATGGGTGCTTCGGCCGGCGCATCGCCGTCGCCGAACTCGGCGAGCAGGAGTCGCGCGACCTCGGCGGGCGTCGGGTGGTCGAACACCAGCGTCGCGGGCAGGCGCATGCTCGTCGCCTGGGTGAGCCGGTTGCGCAGGTCGACGGCGCCGAGCGAGTCGAAGCCCATCTCCTGGAAGGCCCGGTCGGGCTCGATGGAGGCGGGCCCCGCGTGGCCGAGGACGGCCGCCACATGGGTGCGCACCAGGTCGAGGACGGCGTCCGCCCGGTCGGCGACGGCTACTCCCGCCAGCCGGTCCCGCAGCGACAC
Organism: Kitasatospora putterlickiae; assembly: GCF_039527695.1. Lineage (NCBI taxonomy): Bacteria > Bacillati > Actinomycetota > Actinomycetes > Kitasatosporales > Streptomycetaceae > Kitasatospora > Kitasatospora putterlickiae. Next base: position 77,522 of record NZ_BAAAKJ010000186.1, on the reverse strand, counting down.
CGTCGAGGCGTCCACCCGCCGGGCCGGGGCGGGTGCCAGCGCGCGCAGCACGGCCGGTAGCGCCCCGTCGCGGGCCTGCGCCCGCAGGACGGCCGTGTCCAGCAGGGCGGGCGCGAGCAGGGCCGCGTCCGAGGCGAGCGCCCGGTCGAACAGGCCGAGGCCCAGCTCGGCCGTCAACGGCTTGGCGCCCATCCGCTCCAGGCGGACCAGCTCCGCCTCGCCCAACTGGGCGGCCATGCCGCCGGCCCCGGACCAGAGGCCCCAGGCGAGCGAGGTCGCCGGCACACCGGCGGCCCGGCGGGAGGCGGCCAGCGCGTCCAGGGCGGAGTTCGCGGCGGCGTAGTTGCCCTGACCGGGGCTGCCGATCAGCGCCGCCACCGACGAGAACAGCACGAACGCGGAGAGCTTCGCCTCGACCGTCAACTCGTGCAGGTGCCAGGCCGCGTCCAGCTTCGGACGCATCACCCGCTCGACCTGCTCGGGCGACAGCGTCTCGATCGTGCCGTCGTCCAGCACACCGGCCGCGTGCACGACCGCCGTCAGCGGACGCTCCGCCTGGGCTAGGGCGGCAGCCAGTTCGTCGCGATCCGCGACATCGCAGGCGACGACCTTCGCCGAAGCACCCAGCGCCGCCAGCTCCGCCATCAACTCGGCCGCGCCTTCGGCCGCCGGACCACGCCGGCTCAGCAGCAACAGGTGCCGCACACCGTGCGTGGTCACCAGGTGGCGGGCGAACAGCGCACCCAGACCACCCGTACCACCGGTGACCACCACCGTGCCCTCGGCGTCGAAGTCCACCGCCGACCCACCGGCCGTACCGGATCGTTCGAGCCTCGGCGCCAGCAGCTTGCCGCCACGCAGCGCCAACTGCGGCTCGTCCGACCCCAACACCGCACCCCAGTCGACCACTTCACCATCGGTGTCCACCAGCACGAACCGACCCGGGTGCTCCGACTGAGCACTGCGCACCAGACCCCACACCGCCGCCTGCGCGACGTCCGCCGCCTCACCGGCGACCGACACCGCACCACGGGTGACCAGCGCCAGCCTGGCCTCGCCCGACCAGTCGTCGGCCAGCCACTGCCGGACCGTGTCCAGTGCCCGGGTCACGGCCTCGCGGGCCGCCTCCGCCGGGTCGCCGTCCGGGGTCTCCACGGCCACGGCCACAAGCTGCGGCACCTCGTCACCCTCGACGAGGGCCTTTCCGAGCGCGGCCAGGTCGGTGAACCGCTTCGCCGGACCGTCCACCGCGCCGACCGCCGCGACCCGGAGGTCCGGCGCCCCGGGGCCCGCCGGCACGGACGCCCAGTCCAGCGCGTAGAGGTGGCGCTCGCCGTCCCGCCGGGCCGCCTCCAGGTGCGCCTGCTCCACCGGGCGAACGTCCAGCCGTCGCAGGCAGGCCAGCGGCAGACCGTCCTCGCTCGCGATGTCGAGTTGCAGCGAGGTCGGGTCCGGCAGCGTGATCCGCACCCGGATCCGGGTCAGGCCGAAGCGCTCCAGCTGCACCCCGGACCAGGAGAACGGCAGGCCGCTCGGGTTGCCCTCACCCATGTCGAGCATGCCGAGCCCGCCGTGCAGGGAGGAGTCGAACATCGCCGGGTGAATGGCGAACCCGTCGGCCGAACCGGCCTCCTCGGGCAGTGCCAGCTCGGCGAACACCTCGCCGTCCCGGCGCCAGGCGGTCTGCACGGCGCGGAACGCCGGGCCGTAGTCGAAGCCCGCGTCGGTCAGGTGAGCGTTCTTGTTCAGCATCGAGTACAGCTCGGACACCGCCAGGGGTTCGGCGTCCGCCGGCGGCCACGGGACGGGCAGCTGCGGCAGCGGCTCCGCGTTCGCGGAGATCCAGCCGCGGGCGTGGCAGGTCAGCTCGCCGGCCTCGTTCTCACCGGCCTCGACCCGGGAGAAGAGCGCGAACTCGCGCCGGCTGTCGGAATCGGCCGGACCGACCGTGATCCGGATCTGCCGGGTGAGGTCGTCCTCCAGCACCAGGGGCGCGGCGATGACCATCTCGTCCACGACCTCGCAGCCCAGCCTGCGGCCGATGGTCAGCGCCATCTCGACCATCGCGGTACCCGGCACCAGGACGATCCCGAACACCTGGTGGTCCCGGGTCCACGGCTGACTCTCCTGGGAGATGCGGCCGGTGAACACCCACTCGTCGCGGTCGCCGACCTGCACGGCCGCCGCCAGGATCGGGTGCCGCATCCGGTCCAGACCGGCCGTCGCGACGTCACCGGCGCCGGCCTTCGGCGAGAGCCAGTAGTTCTCGCGCTGGAAGGCGTAGGTCGGCAGGTCGACGCGCTGAGCGCCGGTGCCCGCGTAGAGGGCCTCCCAGTCCACGGTGACGCCGGCCGTGTGGGCGTGCCCGAGGAACGCGGCGAAGGTCTCCGGCTCGTCGCGCTTGGCGCGCAGAGCGGGAACGAACGCGACCTCGGTGTCCTCGTCGATGCACTGGCGGGCCATGGCGGTGAGCACCGCGTCCGGACCCAGCTCCAGGAACCGGCGAACACCCCGCTCCCAGAGGGTGTTGACGCCATCGGCGAAACGCACCGCCTGACGGACGTGCCGCACCCAGTACTCGGCGTCGAACTCCTCCACCACCGCACCGGTGACGTTCGAGACCACCGGAATCGTCGGCGCGGTGTACGTCAACTTATCCGCCACCAGACGGAATTCGTCCAGCATCGGCTCCATGCGCGGCGAGTGGAACGCGTGCGAGACCCGCAGACGCGTCGTCTTGCGACCCTCGACCCTCGGCAGCCACTCCTCGGCGGCGTCCTCGTCACCCGAAACCACCAGCGCGGTGGGCGCGTTGACCGCGGCGATCTCCAGCCGTCCCTCGAACCCGGCCAGCGACTCGGCGACCTCCACCTCACCCGCCTGCACCGCGACCATCACGCCACCGGACGGCAACGCGCCCATCAACCGGCCACGCGCGACCACGAGTTCGGCCGCGTCCGCGAGCGAGAGCACACCCGCGACATGCGCGGCCGCGATCTCACCCACCGAATGCCCCACCAGGAAGTCCGCCCGAACCCCCAGCGACTCCACCAGACGGAACAACGCCACCTCGACCGCGAACAACGCCGCCTGCGTGAACTCCGTGGCATTCAGGTCATCACCGCCGGCCGCGATCAACTCCCGCACCGAACGGCCCAGACGCGCATCCAGCTCCGCGCAGACCTCGGCCAGCGCCCGCTCGAACACCGGGAACGCCCCGGCCAGCTCCAGGCCCATCCCACCACGCTGCGAACCCTGCCCCGTGAACAGGAACGCCGACCTGCCCGCCACGGCAGGCTCACCCGACGCCACCCCGGCCAGACCGGACAGCAGGCCGTCCCGGTCCGAAGCCACCAGCACCGCACGCCGCTCCAGCAGCGCACGCGAAGCCACCAGCGAGAACGCCACATCGCCGACCGACAGCTCCGGCCGCGCCACCAGGTGCGACCGCAGCCGCTCCACCTGCGCCACCAGCGCCGCATCCGTCCGCGCCGACAACACCACCGGCAGTGGCGCGACCGGCGAGGTCCGCTTCTCCGCCACCGGCTCCTCCGCCGGAGCCTCCTCCACGATCAGATGCGCGTTCGTCCCGCTCACACCGAACGACGACACCGCGGCACGACGCGGACGCCCCTCGACGGACCGCCACTCCCGTGCCTCCGTCAGCAGCCGGACCTCACCCGACTCCCAGTCCACGTGCGGAGACGGCGCATCCACATGAAGGGTGGCGGGCAGCACACCGTGCCGCATCGCCATCACCATCTTGATCACACCCGCCACACCCGCCGCCGCCGACGTGTGACCGATGTTCGACTTGATCGAGCCGAGCCACAGCGGCTCGTCCCCGGCCCGCTCACGCCCGTACGTCGCGAGCAGCCCCTGGGCCTCGATCGGGTCACCCAGCCTGGTCCCCGTGCCATGACCTTCGACCGCGTCCACATCGGCCGGCGACAGACCAGCGTTCGCCAGCGCCGCCCGGATCACCCGCTCCTGCGACGGCCCGTTCGGAGCCGTCAGACCGTTCGACGCACCGTCCTGGTTCACCGCACTGCCCCGGATCACGCCGAGGATCTTCCGCCCGTTGCGCCGCGCGTCCGACAGCCGCTCCAGCACGACCAGGCCGGCGCCCTCGGAGAAGCCGGTCCCGTCCGCCGAAGCCGAGTACGCCTTGCAGCGTCCGTCCGGCGACACCGCCCGTTGGCGGCTGAACTCGGTCAGCAGGTAGGGGCCGGCGAGCAGGGTCACGCCACCGACCAGCGCCAGCGAGCACTCGCCCGAGCGCAACGCCTGCCCGGCCATGTGCAGGGCGACGGCGGAGGAGGAGCAGGCGGTGTCGACGGACACCGCCGGGCCTTCGAGTCCGAGCGTGTAGGCGATGCGGCCGGACACGACGCTGGTCGTGGTTCCGGTGAGGCGGTAGCCCTCCAGCTCTCCGGAGGACATGCCGCCGTAGTCGGTGGTGACAACCCCGGCGAACACGCCGGTGTCGCTGCCACGCAGGCTCGTCGGGTCGATGCCGGCGTGCTCGATGGCCTCCCACGAGGTCTCCAGCAGCAGGCGCTGCTGCGGGTCCATCGCCAGCGCCTCGCGCGGGCTGATCCCGAAGAAGTCGGCGTCGAACTCGCCGATCCGCTCCAGGAAGGCGCCGCCCCGCATGTTGATCTTCCCGGGCTGGTCCGGGTCGGGATCGTAGATGTCCCGGTCCCAGCCGCGGTCGGTGGGCAGTCCGCCCACCGCATCGCGGCCGGCGGCGACCAGCTGCCACAGCTCCTCGGGCGAGGTCACCCCGCCCGCGTACCGGCAGCTCATGCCGACGATCGCCAGCGGCTCGTTCGCCGCGGGCCGCTTGGGCCGGGCGACGGGCTTCGACGCCTCCGCGAGGCCGCCGACCTCGGTGAGGACCAGTCGCGCGACGGCGGCCGGGGTGGGGTGGTCGAAGATCAGCGTGGCCGGCAGCCGGACGCCGGTCGACTGGGTGAGCCGGTTGCGCAGGTCGACGGCGCTCAGCGAGTCGAACCCGAGGTCCTTGAAAGCGCGTTCGGTGTCGATGGCGGCGGCCGAGGCGTGGCCGAGGACGGCCGCGACCTGCTCCCGGACCGCTTCCAGGACGATCCGCTCGCGTTCGGACTGCTCGACGCCGACGAGGCGCTGGGCGAGCGCACCGCCGGTCGCGGCACGCCGGGCGGCAACGGGCGCCAGGCCGCGCAGCAGCGCGGGCAGCAGACCGGCCCGTGCCTGCGTGCGCAGAGCAGCCGGGTCGAGTTGGACGGGTGCCAGCAGAGCGGCCCCGGAGCGGAGCGCCAGGTCGAACAGGTCGAACCCGCGTTCCTGGGACAGCGCGCCGACGCCGGTACGCTCCAGACGGGCCAGGTCGGCCTCATCGAGCTGACCGGCCATGCCGCCGGCCTCGGACCACAGGCCCCAGGCGAGCGAGGTCGCCGGCAGGCCGGCGGCCCGACGGGACGCGGCCAGCGCGTCCAGGGCGGAGTTCGCGGCGGCGTAGTTGCCCTGACCAGGGCTGCCGATCAGCGCCGCCACCGACGAGAACAGCACGAACGCGGACAGGTCCGCCCCGGCGGTCAGCTCGTGCAGGTGCCAGGCCGCGTCCAGCTTCGGACGCATCACCCGCTCGACCTGCTCGGGCGACAGCGACTCGATCGTGCCGTCGTCCAGCACACCGGCCGCGTGCACGACCGCCGTCAGCGGACGCTCGACCGAGGCGAGGGCGGCGGCCAACTGCTCACGGTCCGCGACGTCACACGCGACGACCCGCGCCTCGCAACCCAAGCCCTTGAGCTCGCCCACCAGTTCGGCGACGCCTTCGGCCGCCGGGCCGCTCCGGCTCAGCAGCAACAGGTGCCGCACACCGTACGCGGCCGCCAGGCGGCGGGCGAACAGCGCCCCCAGACCACCCGTACCACCGGTGACCACCACCGTGCCCTCGGCGTCGAACTCCACCGCCGGCCCACCGGCCGCACCGGATCGTTCGAGCCTCGGCGCCAGCACCTTGCCGGCGCGCACCGCGAGCTGCGGCTCGTCCGCGCCGAGCACCGCGCCCCAGTCCGGCTCCTCACCGTCCAGATCCACCAGCACGAAACGACCGGGGTGCTCGGACTGGGCGCTCCTCAGCAGACCCCAGACCGCCGCCTGCGCCGCATCCGGCGCCTCACCCCCGACCGACACCGCACCCCGAGTGGTCACCACAAGCCGGGACTCACCCAGCCACTCACTCGCCAACCACCCCTGCACCAGGCCCAGCGCCTCGGCGACGGCCTCACGGGCCGCACCGGCCGGGTCCCCGTCAGGGGCGGAGATCGCGGCGAGCACCGCGTGCGGCGCCTGGGCGCCGCCGGCGAGTGCCTGCTCCAGCGCGGCCAGCTCCGGGTGGGTCTCCCCCGCACCGATCCGGACGACGTCCGCGACAGCCGCAGGGCCGACTGCCGAGACCGGCGTCCAGTCCACCGTGTACAGCGACTGCCGCGCATCCCCGCCCGCACTGTCGATGCGGGACTGCTCGACCGGGCGCACGATGAGGGAGCGCACGGACACCACCGGCGTCCCGTCCGTGTCCACGGCGTCCAGCCGCAGCGAGGTGCCGCCGGTCATGGTGGAACGGACCCGCAACCGCGTGGCGCCACTGCCGCCGAGCTGCACGCCGTTCCAGCTGAACGGCATGAGGTGAGCGCCGGCGCCGTTCTCGGTGAGCAGGATGACGCCGCTCTGCAGCGCCGAGTCGAAGAGCGCCGGGTGGATGCCGAAGCCCTCCTGCCCTTCGGAAAGAGCGACCTCGGCGTAGGTCTCGTCGCCATCGCGCCAGACGGCCTCGACACCGTGGAAGAGCGGGCCGTAGTCGTAGCCGATGTCGGCGAGGCGCGCGTACAGGTCCTCGACCGGAATCGGCTCGGCGTCCTGCGGCGGCCACTGCTCCGACCACTGGGCGACGGGCGCGGCATCGGCGCCCAGGATGCCCCGTGCATGGCAGGTGGCCTCGGCCTCCCCGGCACTGTCCTCCGGCCGCGAGTAGATCGCCACGTCCCGGCGGCCGTCCGGGCCGGCCGCCGCGACGGCGATCTGCAGCCGGCGGGTGACGCCCTCCTGGACGAGCAGCGGCGACTCCAGCACCAGCTCGTCCAGCACCGGCACACCCACCCGGCGACCGGCGGCGATGGCCAGCTCGACCAGCGCCACGCCGGGCACGACCATGGTGCCGAGCAGCAGGTGCTCGGTGACCCAGGGCTGACTCTCGGTGGAGACCCGACCGGTGAACACCCACTCGTCGCGGTCACCCACCTGCACGGCGGCCGCGATCATCGGGTGCTCGATGCCCAGGAGCCCTGCTGCCGTGACGTCACCGACAGCGGAGCCGGGGGTCAGCCAGAACCGCTCGCGCTGGAAGGCGTAGGTCGGCAGGTCGACGCGCTGGGCGTCGGTGCCCGCGTAGAAGGCCTCCCAGTCCACGGTGACGCCGGCCGTGTGGGCGTGCCCGAGGAACGCGGCGAAGGTCTCCCGCTCGCCCTGCTTCGCGCGCAGGGCCGGGACGAAGACCGCCTCCGCGTCCTCGTCGACGCACTGGCGGGCCATCGCGGTGAGCACCGCGTCCGGACCGAGTTCCAGGAACCGGCGAACACCCCGCTCCCAGAGGGTGTTGACGCCATCGGCGAAACGCACCGCCTGGCGGACGTGCCGCACCCAGTACTCGGCGTCGAACTCCTCCACCACCGTGCCGGTGACGTTCGAGACCACTGGAATCGTGGGCGCGGCGTACGTCAACTTCTCCGCCACCAGACGGAATTCGTCCAGCATCGGCTCCATGCGGGGCGAGTGGAACGCATGCGAGACCCGCAGGCGCGTCGTCTTGCGACCCTCGACCCTCGCCAGCCACTCCTCTGCGGCGTCCTCGTCACCCGAAACCACCACCGCCAACGGACCGTTGACCGCCGCGATCTCCAGCCGTCCCTCGAAGCCGGCCAGCGACTCGGCGACCTCCACCTCACCCGCCTGCACCGCGACCATCACGCCACCGGACGGCAACGCGCCCATCAACCGGCCACGCGCGACCACAAGTTCGGCCGCGTCCGCGAGCGAGAGCACACCCGCGACATGCGCGGCCGCGATCTCACCCACCGAATGCCCCACCAGGAAGTCCGCCCGCAGGCCCAACGACTCCACCAGACGGAACAACGCCACCTCGACCGCGAACAACGCCGCCTGCGTGAACTCCGTGGCATTCAGGTCATCGCCGCCGGCCGCGATCAACTCCCGCACCGAACGGCCCAGACGCGCATCCAGCTCCGCGCAGACCTCGGCCAGCGCCCGCTCGAACACCGGGAACGCCCCGGCCAGCTCCAGGCCCATCCCACCGCGCTGCGAGCCCTGCCCCGTGAACAGGAAGGCGGACTTGCCTCCAACACCTGATTCACCCGACGCCACTCGGGACAGCCGCTCCACGAGCTCGCCCCGGTCCGAGGCCACCACGACCGCACGCCGCTCCAGCAGCGCACGCGAAGCAACCGACGAGAACGCCACATCGCCGACCGACAGCTCCGGCCGCGCCACCAGGTGCGACCGCAGCCGCTCCACCTGCTCCCGCAGCGCCGCATCCGTCCGCGCCGACAACACCACCGGCACCACACCCGCAGGCCGAACGACCTCGGGCGCCTCCGAAGACTCCTCCGCAGACTCCTCCGCCGGAGCCTCCTCCACGATCAGATGCGCGTTCGTCCCGCTCACACCGAACGACGACACACCCGCCCGACGCGGACGCTCACCCGCCGGCCACGGACGCGCCTCCGTCAGCAGCTCGACCCGCCCGGAGTCCCACTCCACGTGCGGAGACGGCTCGTCCACGTGCAGCGTGGCGGGCAGCACACCGTGCCGCATCGCCATCACCATCTTGATCACACCCGCCACACCCGCCGCCGCCGACGTGTGACCGATGTTCGACTTCACCGACCCCAGCCACAGCGGCTCGTCCCCGGCCCGCTCACGCCCGTAGGTGGCCAGCAGCGCGTGCGCCTCGATCGGGTCACCCAGCTTGGTGCCCGTCCCGTGCCCCTCGACGGCGTCGACCTCCGCCGCCGACAGGCCGGCACTGGCCAGCGCCTGCCGGATCACCCGCTCCTGCGACGGCCCGCTCGGCGCCGTCAGACCGTTGCTCGCGCCGTCCTGGTTCACCGCACTGCCCCGGACCAGCCCCAGGATGCGCCGCCCGTTGCGCCGCGCGTCCGACAGCCGCTCCAGCACGACCAGTCCGACGCCGTCCGAGAACCCGGTCCCGTCCGCCGCCGACGCGTACGCCTTGCAGCGCCCGTCCGGCGCGAGGCCGCGCTGACGGCTGAACTCCACGAACAGGAACGGCCCCGCCAGCACCGTCACACCGCCGGCGAGCGCCAGCGAGCACTCGCCCGAGCGCAGCGCGTTCACCGCCAGGTGCATCGCCACCAGCGACGACGAGCACGCCGTGTCGACGGACACCGCCGGTCCCTCCAGGCCCAGCGAGTACGCGACGCGTCCCGACATCACGCTGCTCTGGGTGCCGGTGACCCGGAAACCCTCCAGCTCCGGCAGCGTGGAGGGACCGTAGTCCGACGACACGGTCCCGGCGAACACACCGGTGTCGCTGCCCCGCAGCGAGGCCGGGTCGATGCCCGCGTCCTCCAGCGCCTCCCACGCCGACTCCAGTGTGAGCCGCTGCGTCGGGTCCATGGCCAGCGCCTCGCGCGGGCTGATCCCGAAGAAGTCCGCGTCGAACGTGGTCGCGGTGTCCACGAACCCGCCCTCGACGGCGTAGGCGCTGCCCGGCCGCTCGGGGTCCTCGTCGTAGAGCTTCTCCAGGTCCCAGCCGCGGTCCGTCGGGAACGGGCCCATGCCGTCCCGGCCCTCGGCAACCAGCTGCCACAGCTCCTCGGGCGAGGTCACCCCGCCCGCGTACCGGCAGCTCATGCCGACGATCGCGATCGGCTCGACGTCGCGCTGCTCCAGCTCGCGCACCCGCCGCTTGGTGGTGTGCAGTTCGCTGGTGACGCGCTTCAGGTAGGTGCGGAGCTTCTGCTCGTCGCTCATCTGTCCGGTCCGGCGGTCGTCGTTCTTCCCGGTCATGCGGATCCGAGCTCCTTGTCGATGAGGTCGAACATGTCGCTGTCAGAGACGAAGTCGAGGTCGTCCGCGAAGGTGTCGTCCGCCTCGGCGGCCTCGGTGCCGGTGGCGGTCAGCAGGGCGAGGAGCCGGTTGCTCAGCGAGCGCAGGCGCGGTTCGGCGCCGGCGAGTTGCGTCTCGTGGCCGGAGACGGCGATCAGCAGGGCTTCGAGCCGTTGCAGTTCCTGGTCGAGCGGGGAAGGCTGATCCGCGCCGCCCGTCCCGCCGACCAGCGACAGGATCAGCCGGGCGGCCTCGATCGGGGTGGGGTGGTCGAAGACCAGCGTGGCGGGCAGCCGGATGCCGGCGACCTGGCTCAGCCGGTTGCGCAGTTCGACGGCCGCGAGCGAGTCGAAGCCCAGCTCCTTGAAGGCCCGCTCGGGTTCGACCGCGGCCGGCGAGGCGTGGCCGAGCACCGAGGCCACCTGGGTGCGCACCAGGTCCAGCACGACCTGCTCGCGGTCGGCCTCCGGCACGCCGGCGAGCCGCCGTTCCAGGGAGCGCGCGGTGTCGGCGCGGCGGGCGGGGGCCCGGACGAGCCCGCGCAGCAGGGCGGGCAGCAGCCCGGCCCTGGCCTGGGCGCGCAGCGCGGTCGGGTCCAGGCGGACGGGGGCGAGCACCGCGGCCTCCGCCCCGAGGGCCTGGTCGAACAGTTCCAGGCCGAGTGCGTTGGAGATCGCGCCGATGCCGGTGCGTTCCATGCGGACGAGGTCGGCTTCGTCGAGTTCGCCGGTCATCCCGGTGGAGTCGGACCACAGGCCCCACGCGAGCGAGACGGCGGGCAGACCGGCTGCCCGGCGGAAGGCGGCGAGCGCGTCGACGGCGGCGTTGGCGGCGGCGTAGTTGGCCTGGCCGGCGTTGCCGAGGAGGCCGGCGGCGGAGGAGAACAGCACGAACGCCGACAGGTCCATCCGGGCGGTCAGTTCGTGCAGGTGCCAGGCGGCGTCGAGCTTGGGCTTCATGACCAGCCCGATCCGCTCGGGCGACAGGGACTCGATGACGCCGTCCGCGAGCACACCGGCGGTGTGCACCACGGCGGTCAGCGGCCGCTCCAGCGAGCCGATCATCGAGCCGAGTTGCTCCCGGTCGGTGACGTCGCAGGCGGCGACGCGAGCCGAGGCGCCGAGTGCCTCCAGCTCCGCCACCAACGCGGCGGCGCCTTCGGCCGCCGGGCCGCGCCGGCTGGCCAGCAGCAGGTGCCGCACGCCGTACCGGGTGACGAGGTGCCGGGCGAACAGCGCGCCCAGACCACCCGTACCGCCGGTGATCAGCACGGTGCCCTCGGGGTCGAGGGGCGCCGGCACGGTCAGCACGACCTTGCCGGTGTTGCGCCCCTCGCGCAGGTAGCGGAAGGCGTCCTGGCCGCGGCGCACGTCCCAGGAGCGGATCGGTGAGGGGGTGAGCACGCCACGCGCGAACAGTTCGGCGATCTCGACGAGCATCTGCTGGATGCGCTCCGGCCCGGCGGCGGTGACCAGGTCGTACGAGCGGTAGCGCACGCCGGCGTGCTGCCGGGCGACGGCCTCCGGGTCGCGCAGGTCGGTCTTGCCCATCTCCAGGAAGCGGCCGCCGCGCGGCAGCAGCTCCAGCGAGGCGTCGACGAACTCGCCGGCCAGGGAGTTGAGCACCACGTCGACGCCCGCGCCGCCGGTGGCCTGCCGGAAGGCGTCGCGGAAGCCGAGGTCGCGGGAGTTGGCGATCCGCTCGACGGGCACGTCCAGCGCTCGGACGGCGTCCCACTTGGCAGGGCTGGCGGTGGCGAACACCTCGGCCCCGAGGTGGTGGGCGAGTTGGATGGCGGCCATGCCGACACCGCCGGCGGCCGCGTGGACCAGCAGCTTCTCACCGGGCCGCAGGTCGGCGAGGTCGACCAGGCCGTAGTAGGCGGTCAGGTGGACGACGGGGATGGCGGCGGCCTCGGCGAAGGTGAGTCCGGCCGGCACGGGGGCCACGGTCCGCCGGTCGGCGACGGCGAGCGGGCCGAAGGCGTCCGTCACCAGGCCGAAGACGCGGTCGCCGGGCTTCAGGTCGGTCACGTCCGCGCCGACTTCGAGCACCACGCCGGCCGCCTCGCTGCCGAGCGGCGCCTCACCGGGGTACATGCCGAGGGCGATCAGCACGTCGCGGAAGTTGAGGCCCGCGGCGCGCACGGAGATCCGGACCTCGCCGACGCCCAGCGCGCGGGCACCGTCCGAGGGCAGGATCGTCAGGTTCTCCAGCGAGCCCTTCTCGGTGCTGCCGAGCCGCCAGGCGTGCCCGGCCGGGCCGGCGACGACGCGGTCGAGCCGGGGCGAGAGCAGCGCACCGCCGCGCACCGCCAGCTGCGGCTCGTCGAGGTCCGCCAGGGTGCTCCAGTCCGGCCCGGCCGCACCGTCGGTGTCGACCAGGACGAACCGGCCGGGGTGCTCGGCCTGCGCGCTGCGCAGCAGGCCCCAGGCGGGCGCCTGGGCGAGGTCCACGGACTCCGCGCCGACGGCGACCGCGTTCCGGGTCACCGCGACCAGCTTCGCCTCGCCCAGCCACTCACTGGCGAGCCAGAGCTGGGCCATCGCGAGGGTGCGCTCGGCGACCAGGGTGGCGCCGCGCGCCGGGTCGTCGGCATCGGGAGCGTCGACCGCGGCGAGTACCAGGTCCGGCCCGTCGGCCCCGCCTTCCAGTGCCTTCTCCAGCGCGGCCAGGTCGGCGAAGCGCTCTCCGGGTGCGTCGAGCTCGCCGAGGACGACGACCCGGACCCGGGAGGACGGGGTGCCGGTGACCGGAGTCCACTCCAACTGGAACAGGTCGTTCTGCTCGCCCCGGGCACGCAGCCGCGCCGGGTCGACCGGGCGCACGGCGAGGCTGTCGACGGCGACGACCGGCTCGCCGTTCTCGTCCGCGACCTCGACCCGGAACGCGGACTCTCCCGCACCGGTGACGCGCACCCTGGCCCGGGTGACGGCCGGGCGCCCGACCCGCACGCCGGACCAGGAGAACGGCAGGTCGGGGGTGGAGCCGGCGTCCTTGTCGAGCATGCTGACGTGCAGCGCGGAGTCGAACAGCGCCGGGTGGACGGCGAATCCGTCGACGGCGGTGCCGTCGGGCAGCGCCACCTCGGCGTACACCTCGGAGCCGCTGCGCCACACCGACTGCACTCCCTGGAAGAGCCGGCCGTAGTCGAGCCCGAGGTCGGCCAGCCGCTCGTACAGGGCGTCGGCGTTGAGCTCGACGGCGGCGACCGGCGGCCACAGGGCGGGGAAGGGCGCCACGGGCCCGGCCTCGGCGGCGAGCCGGCCGCGGGCGTGCCGGACGGAGTCGCGGGTGCCGTCCGGGCCGGTCCCGGCCTCGGGGAGGGAGTGGATGGCGAGTTCGCGGCGCCCGTCCTCCCCCGGCGCGCCGATCGTGACCTTGACATGCCGGGCGGCGCCCTCGTCGAGGGTCAGCGGCGCCTCGAAGACGAGTTCGTCGAGGAGTTCGCAGCCGAGGTGCCGGGCGGCGGCGAGGACGAGTTCGACCAGCGCGGCACCCGGGACGACCACCACGCCGAGGACGACGTGGTCGCGCACCCACGGCTGGGACTCGGTCGAGAACCGGCCGGTGAACACCCACTCGTCGCGGTCGCCGACCTGCACGGCCGCCGCGAGGACGGGGTGCTTGATCCGGTCCAGCCCGGCCGCCGCGACGTCACCGCCCTGCGCGGACGGCGTCAGCCAGTACTTCTCCCGCTGGAAGGCGTAGGTCGGCAGCTCGACGCGCTGCGGCTCGGTGCCGGCGAACACGGCGTCCCAGTCGACCTTCACCCCGGCGACGTGGGCCTCCCCCAGCGACTGGAGGAAGCGTGCCAGGTCGCCCTCGTCGCGGCGCAGCGAGCCGACGGCGCTCACCCGCCCGCTCGCCTCCGCCGCCTCGGCGGTGTCCTCCACCGCCATGGTCAGCACGGGGTGGGGCGACATCTCCAGGAAGCAGCCCGTGCCCTTGTCGATCAGCGCGCGGACGGCCGGCTCGAAGCCGACCTGGCCGCGCAGGTTGCGGTACCAGTACCCGGCGTCCATCACCGTGGTGTCGATGAACCCGCCGAGCGCCGTGGAGTAGAACGGCACCCGGCCGGCGGTCGGCTCGACCTCGGCGAGCGCCTTCAGGAGGTCGGCCTCGATGGCCTCGACCTGCGGGGAGTGCGAGGCGTAGTCGACCTTGACCTTGCGGGCCCGCACGCCGTCGCGCTCGCAGGCCTCGAACACCTCGTCCAGCGCGGCCGGTTCGCCCGCGACGACCACCGCGGCGGGACCGTTCACCGCCGCCACCGACAGCCGGCCCGCGTACGGCTCCAGCAACTCCTCGACCCGCGCCACCGGCAGCGCCACCGACATCATGCCGCCCAGACCCGCCAGCCGGTCACGCACCAACCGGCTGCGCACCGCCACGATCCGGGCCGCGTCACGCAGCGACAGCCCGCCCGCGACATACGCCGCCGCGATCTCGCCCTGCGAGTGACCGACGACCGCCGCGGGCTCGACCCCGTACGAACGCCACAACGCCGCCAGACCCGCCATCACCGCGAACAACGCCGGCTGGACCACGTCCACCCGCTCCAACGTCGGCGCCCCCTCGACGCCGCGCAGCACGTCCTCCAACTTCCAGTCCACGAACTCCGCGAGCGCCGCACCGCAATCGGCGATCTCCGCCGCGAACACCGGCGAGGAATCCAACAACCCCACCGCCATCCCCACCCACTGCGCCCCCTGCCCCGGGAACACGAACACCGGCTTCACGGCCGATCCCCCGGCCTGGCCCTCGACCACGTTCGCGGCCGGCTCCGCCGCGCTGAGGTCGCTCAGGCCGGTCAGCAGGGCACCCCGGTCGGTGGCCACGACCACGGCGCGGTGGTCGAGGTGGGCGCGCATGGTGGCCCGGGTGAATCCGATGTCGAGGTGGTCCAGCTCCGGGCGGGCGATCATGTGGGCGCGCAGCCGGTCGGCCTGCTCGCGCAGCGCCGCCTCGCTGCGTGCCGAGAGCGGCACGAGCACCGGCGGCCGCGCGCCGCCCGTCCGCGCCGGCGCGTCCGCGTCGGCCTCCGCGGCCGGGGCCTCCTCCAGGATCACGTGCGCGTTGGTGCCGCTGACACCGAACGAGGACACGCCGGCGCGGCGCGGTCGCCCCTCGGCGACCGGCCAGTCCCGGGCCTCGGTCAGCAGGGCGACCTCGCCGGACGACCAGTCGACGTGCGGGGAGGGCGCGTCCACGTGCAGGGTCGGCGGGAGCGTGCCGTGCCGCATCGCCATGACCATCTTGATCACGCCCGCGACGCCGGCGGCGGCCTGGGTGTGGCCGAAGTTCGACTTGATCGAGCCGAGCCAGAGCGGCCCGTTCTCGCGGTTCTGGCCGTAGGTGGCGAGCAGCGCCTCAGCCTCGATCGGGTCGCCCAGCGGCGTGCCCGTGCCGTGGCCCTCAACCGCGTCGACGTCGGCGGGGGACAGCCCGGCGCTGGCGAGCGCCTGCCGGATCACCCGCTCCTGCGACGGCCCGTTGGGCGCGGTGAGTCCGTTGCTGGCACCGTCCTGGTTCACCGCACTGCCCCGGACCAGGCCCAGGATGCGCCGCCCGTTGCGCTGGGCGTCCGACAGCCGCTCCAGCAGCAGCAGGCCCATGCCCTCGGCCCAGCCGACGCCGTCCGCGCCCGCCGCGTAGGCCTTGCAGCGCCCGTCCGGCGAGAGGGCGCGCTGGCGGCTGAACTCCACGAAGGCGCTGGGCCGGGCCAGCGTGGTCGCGCCGCCGACCAGGGCGAGCGAGCACTCCTGGTTGCGCAGGGCCTTGGCGGCCAGGTCGATCGCCACGAGGGAGGAGGAGCAGACCGTGTCCACGGTGACGGCCGGGCCCTCGAAGCCGAAGGTGTAGCTGATCCGGCCGGAGGCGACGCTGGGCGAGGAGGCGATGGAGAGGTAGCCCTCGATCTCCGGCCGGCGGTCGCTCTGCCCGGCGACGAACTGGTAGTCCGAGAACATGAGGCCGCAGAAGACGCCGGTGTCACTGCCCTTGAGGGTCAGCGGGTCGACGCCCGCGTCCTCGAACGCCTCCCAGGCGCCTTCGAGCAGCAGACGCTGCTGCGGGTCCATGGCGAGCGCCTCGCGCGGGCTGATGCCGAAGAAGTCCGCGTCGAACTCGGCCATGCCGGGGAGGAAGCCGCCGTGCCGGGTGTAGGCGGTGCCGGGGTGGTCCGGGTCCGGGTCGTAGAGGTTGTCCAGGTCCCAGCCGCGGTCGCCGGGGAACTCCGAGATCCCCGTCCGGCCCTCGGCGACCAGCGACCACAGGTCCTCGGGCGAGGCCACCCCGCCGGGGAAGCGGCAGCTCATCCCGACGATCGCCAACGGCTCGCCCGCGCGGTCGAGCAGCTGCTGGTTCTGCCGCCGAAGACGCTCGGTCTCCTTCAGCGACTTGCGCAGGGCTCCGACGACGTCGGCCTTTTCGAGCGCCATGCTGTTTCCCCCACCCTCGGACTCATACCGTCGACCACGTGGTCGATTGGTAGATCCAGCGGTGGCTGATCCAGATACAGCCATTCTCGAAATTTTTCCCGCCTCAGGTGTAGCCGTCGCGGGGCCTGGGCATCCTGACTTCTTGTCATGTCCCAAAGCAAGAGGAACCCGGCCGTCCACTCCGGCCGGCGGTCCGGCTCCGCGCACGCGAGGGGCCC
>NZ_BAAAKJ010000186.1:31063-60695 GCF_039527695.1 Kitasatospora putterlickiae | reverse complement strand
CCGGCCCGGGGGTGGACCACGGGCCCCTCGCGGGGTCCGCGCCGACGCCTACGCGTTCACGGAGAGCGCGTCGTCCACCGCCCTGCGGACGGCGGCGGTCAGCCCGTCGCCGTTCTCCGTGAAGAAGAAGTGGCCGCCCTCGTGGACGTCCAGGCTGTACTCCCCGGTGGTGCTCTGCCGCCACCCGGCGGCCTCGGCCTCGGTCACCTTGGGGTCGGCGCCGCCGATGTGCACGTGGATCGGCACGGAGACCCGGGTCTCCGGCGCGCAGCAGTACTTCTCCGCGATCCGGTAGTCCGCCCGCATCGGCGGCAGCACGATGTCGATGATCTCCTCGTCCTGCAGCAGTTCGCTCCCCATCCCGCCGAGTTCGACCATCTCCCGGAGGAAGTCGTCCTTGCTCTTCAGATGGGTCCGCTCGTCCTTGCGCAGAGTCGGCGCCACCCGGCCGCAGGCGAACAGCGACAGCGGGGGGTGGCCCGCGGCCTCCAGCCGCAGCGCCACCTCGAAGCCCACCAGCGCGCCCATGCTGTTGCCGAGCAGCACCACCGGCAGGTCCGTCCAGCCGTCCAACTGCTCGGCGATGCCGGCGGCCAGCTCCTCGACGCTGTCCCGGCACGGCTCGCGCCGCCGGTCCTGCCGTCCGGGGTACTGCACGCCGTAGACGTCGAACTCGCCGAAACCACGGGCGAACTGGAAGAAGGAGTTCGCCGAGCCGCCGGCGTGCGGGAAGCAGACCAGTGCGGCCTTGGGCTCCTCCGCCGAACTCAGCCTGCGGATCCAGAGGTCGAAGGCGTCCACGTCGGTCATGTTCTCGGTCTCCCCGCTCGATTCCTTCACTTGCCGGTCTCGCCCGACCGGTTCACACGATGTCCTCGGCCCCGCTACTTGGCGACGGCGTCCCCGGCGACCACCGGCTTCTCCTGCGGCGCGGCCGACGCCGGGAAGCGGACGAACAGCACGGACGCGAGCGCGCCGACCGCCAGGAAGGCGCCGGGCAGCAGGCTCGTCTCGCTCAGGGCCTTGGCGAACGGCTCGTGGACGGCGCTCGGCAGCGCGGTGGGGCTGCCCTCGAAGTGTCCCCCCTGACCGACGTTGCCGGGCAGGTGCGCCGCGAACCGGTTCACCAGGACGGCGCCGACCACGGCGCTGCCGAGCACGGAGCCCATCTGCCGCATGGTGTTGTAGATGCCGGAGCCCGCACCGGCCTGCTGCACGGGGAGGTTGCGGGTGGCGATGGCGCCCAGCGGCCCCCAGACCATGGCGTTGGCGATGCCGGTCACGCCGGCGGTGACACAGAACACCCACAGCGGCGAGTCGGGGGTCATCAGCAGCGCGAACACCACGATCGCGCCGGCGAAGAGCGTGAAGCCGATGGTGGTGAAGGTGCGCGGGTGCGCCTTGTCGGAGATCTTGCCGACGAACGGCGCGAAGACGCCGGTCAGGATCGCCAGCGGCGCGAAGATCAGGGCCGACTCCATCGCGGTGAGCCCCCGCACGCCCTGCAGGAAGAAGTACGCGGGCACGGTCCACGCGGTCACGGCCGCGCCCATGCCCGCGATCCCGATGTTGGCGAGCGCGAAGTTGCGGTCCCGGAACAGGGAGAGCAGCAGCAGCGGCTGTCCCTTGGTGAAGGCCTGCATGACGACGAACAGGGCGAGCACGGCCACGCCGCAGCCGATCATCAGCCAGATGCCGGCGTCCCAGTCGCTGTTGTTGCCCTCCTGCAGCCCGTAGATCAGCAGGAACATGCCCGCGCAGGACAGCAGGATGCCGATCGGGTCGAACCTGTGCTCCACGGTGGGCAGCGACGGCACCAGCTTCCACGCCAGCACGAAGGCCAGCACGCCGAGCGGCACGTTGATCAGGAAGATCCACTCCCAGCCGGCCGAGTCGACCAACAGGCCGCCGACGACCGGGCCCAGCAGCAGGAAGACACCGGAGGAGCCGCCCCACACGCCCATCGCGGCGCCACGCTTGTCCGCGGGGAAGATCTTGGTGATCACCGCCATGGTCTGCGGGGTCATCAGCGCGGCGCCGAGGCCCTGCACGGCGCGTGCGGCGATCAGCATGTCGATGCTTCCGGCCATGCCGCACCACAGCGAGGCCAGCGTGAACACCACGAGGCCGACCAGGTAGACGTTCTTCGCCCCGAAGCGGTCACCCAGCCGCCCCGTGAACAGCAGCGGCGCGGCGTAGGTGAGCAGGTAGGCGCTGGTCACCCAGATCACCTGTGAGACGCCACTCTGGAACGACTCCGTGATCGCGGGGTTGGCGACCGCCACCACGCTCATGTCCAGGACGATCAGGGAGAACCCGGCGATCAGCGCACCCAGCGCCGGCCAGGGATTGCGTTCAACGGTCACGGTTGCTTGCCTTCCTGACGGTTTGCGGCCTGCCCGGGACCGCCCCTGCCCACGCCCCGCGTGCCAACGGCGCCCCATCTGCCGGAACCCAGATCCACTGGCGCGGGGTCCGGATACACGCGGCGGCGACCTCCGTCACGAATGTGGCGAACCTCACAGCGGCGCGGCCGACCGGACGCCCGGGGCCGGACCCCCGCACCCCGCCACCTCTTGACCCTCTCTTGACCATGGCATATCAATTCGCCGCGCCGACCGCCGCACCCCACCGGCCGTCGAAGCGGGGTTACCCGCGAGTTGGGTCCGGCGCCTCGAAGTCGGACAAAAAGAATTGGAAACAAACCTTCCTGCGGGCGCCCCCCGCCAACCCGCCCCGGCCCACCGTCCGGGAAAGCACATGATCACCCGGCCGACCGGGCGCGGCCCGGCGCCCCGGAAATCCGGAAGGACCGCCGATCCGCCCCGTCCCGAGCCCGGCACACGGGGCGTACTCCCAGCCCGTACGTCCGCCGGCCCGGCCGAAACCCACGATCCGCCACATCGCTTTAAGCAGAGGATCTTTGACGATCCAGCCCAGTGTTCGACATACTGCGTCAAGAACTGAGTATCGGGATTTCGGCGGCATCCTCCGGGCTTCGGGGAACAGGACAGGGGGTCCTAAGGCCCTAGCGGAGGACTACCGGGAACGACAATTGTCGGTGCTCGGCGATAGAGGTCGGTGCCGACGATGAGGGGAACGCCAAAGAGCCGTCGAGGATCCCACCAGAGGATCCACTCACTCCATTCGACGCGCAGCGGACGCGTTCGGCGGACATCGACGTCAGCGATCGGGTCGGCGCCACGCGCACGGCCCCTCTGCTGGCGAGGAGCAGACATGCGGGGGCACGTATGCGTACACCTACCCTGAACGAACTAGTTGACGACTGCATAGCCGGGAACCCGGACAGCTGGAGCCGGATCGTCGAACGCTACACGCCGCTGATCTGGGCGATCGCCCGGGGCCACCGGCTCAGCACGGCCGACTGCGAGGACGTCAGCCAGACCACCTGGATGCGCGTCATCCAGCACCTGGGCAAGCTCCGCGACCCCGAGAAGCTGTCCCAGTGGATCGCGGTCTCGGCCCGGCGGGAGAGCCTCAAGCACATCGAGAAGTCCGGCCGCACCTCGCCGGTCGGCGACTCTCCGGTGCTCGACCGGTCCGAGCCCTCCGGCAACCACCCGGAGGAGGTCGCGCTCGCCAAGGAGCGCGACAACGAGGTGCTGGTCGCGTACTGCGCGCTCTCGCCCAAGTGCCAGGCCCTGCTGGGACTGCTGGTGACGGACCCGCCGATGTCCTACGACGAGATCAGCGCGACGCTGGGCATGCCGCGCGGTTCCCTGGGTCCGATCCGGGCGCGCTGCCTGACCCATCTCGCCAAGCTCCTGCAGCACGAGACCGAACGGTCCGGGCGGGCCAAGGAACTGGCCGACGCCGTCACCCGCTCCGGGATGCGCACCTACGCCCTGGAACTACAGCGCTGACTCCGCGCCGAAAGCTCCTCCCCGGACACGGTCCGGCCTGCTCAGGCCTCGCCCGCCTCGTCATCGAGGCGGGCCTCGTCCACCTCGAACTCGCCGTCCTCGTCGGAGGTCCCGACCAGGCCCTCCGCGAACATCGAGGCGAACAGCGCCTTCGCGGCGTCGAGCACGCCGGCCGGGGGCTGCCCGAGGGTGTCGGCGAGTCTGGCGAGCGCCTCGTCACCGGGCCCGGGCGGCGCCGTGTCGTTCGGCTCGTTCATGCTCAGCATCCTCACCCTCGGTGACTAGTTCATCAGTCAACCATGAGGGGACAGAGTATAGCCACCGACCGACCGGGCGCGGGGCCCTTCTGGACGGTGACTTCACGCGACCGGGCGCCGTCGCGCCGGCGCTCGACGACGCCGGCTGACGGACCGGCCGGGACGGCGGAGTGGACGGTCGTCGGGCCCGGCGAAACCCGGTGGCCGGGGTGGCGTCCGGGCCACCAGACTTGGCGCATGGCAACGACGGGCGGGGCGGCGGGCAAGGTCACGCCGACGGTGTACGTGTCGGTGGACGTGGAGGCGGACGGGCCGATTCCGGGGCCGTACTCGATGGTCTCCTTCGGTGCGGTGGTGGCCGGGTGGCACGACGCGGACGGGTTCCGGCGGGTCCGGGACGCCGGGGCGGCCGGGTTCTACCGGGAGCTGCGGCCCGTGTCGGACACCTGGGTGCCCGAGGCGCTGGCCGTCTCGGGGCTGGACCGGGCGGCGCTGCTCGCGGGCGGCACGGAACCCGGCGTGGCCATGGGGAAGTTCACCCGCTGGCTGGAGCGGGTGCGCACCGGGCCGGACGGGCGGCGGTACCGGCCGGTGATGGTGGGCTATCCCGCCGTCTACGACTGGCAGTTCCTGTACTGGTACCTGGTCCGGTTCACCGGCTCCAGCCCGTTCGGCCACTCGGGCTGCCTGGACATGAAGACGCTGTACGCGGCGCGCGCGGGCGTGCCGTTCGCCGGGATCGGCAAGCGCTCGATGCCCGAGGAACTGCTGCCCGGCCTGCCCCACACGCACCACGCCCTGGACGACGCCAGGGAGCAGGCGGTGCTGTTCGCCAACCTGATGGAGTGGGAGGGGGTCAGCGGGTGATGACGGGAAGGGTCTCGTAGCCGCGCAGGATGAGGCGGTCGCGGCGGGTGGCCACGCCGCCGGGGGCCAGCCGGGGGAAGCGGTCGAGCAGGGCGGGGACGGCGATGTCGTTCTCCAGGCGGGCGAGTCGGCTGCCGAGGCAGAAGTGCGCGCCGCCGCCGAAGCTGAGCGGCTGGCTGTCGGTGCGGGTGGGGTCGAAGCGGTCCGGGCGGGGGTAGCGGGCCGGGTCGTGGTTGGCGGCGCCCAGCATGACGAACGCCACGGTGCCGGTCGGGGTGGGCAGGCCCGCCACCGTGAGGCCGGGTGCGGTGGAGATCCGGGACGTCACCTGGACCGGGGAGTCGTGGCGCAGCACCTCGTCGGTGAAGAGCGAGGGGTCGAGCGCGCCGGTGCGCAGGCCCTCGGCGGCCTCCGGGTGGCGGAAGAGCAGGGCGAGGCCGTTGCCGAGGAGGTTGGTGGTGGTCTCGAAGCCGGCCACCAGGAGGAGGACGAGGTTGCTCAGCAACTCCTCGCCGGAGATCCGGTCCGGGGAGTCGGCGGCGGTCCGGGCCAGGTCGCTGACCAGGTCGCCGGTCGGACGGGACAGCCGTTCGGCCACCAACTCCTCGAAGTAGGAGCAGAGTTCCACGGCCGCGGCGTCGGCGGCGGCCAGTTCGCCGAAGTCCTGGATGAGTTCCAGGATGACGGTGAGGTCCGAGACCAGGCCGCGGAAGCGGAGGCGGTCGGCGGCGGGGACGCCGAGCAGTTCGCAGATCACCTCGACCGGGAGGCGGAAGGCGAAGGCGTCCATGAAGTCCACGGGCGAGCCGTCGGCGCCCCGGGCGGCCAGTTCGTCGAGCAGCCGGCGCACCGCGGCCTCGATCGTCGGCCGCAGGGCGGCGACCCGGCGGGCGTTGAAGGCGGAGGCGATGAGCGAGCGGACCCGGCCGTGGTCGGGGGCGTTGCGCTGGAGGATCGAGCGGCCGAGCAGTTCGATGGCGGGATGGGCGAACAGCTCCGCGTGGTGGGCGGTGAGGGCCTTGGTGTCCTCCAGGACGAAGCCGGGATCGCGCAGCACCTGGTTGGCGGCGGCGTGCCCGACCACCAGGACCGCCCCGGGGCCGGCCGGGGCGGCCGCGCCGAGTTCGTGCGCCCGCGCGTACAGCGGGTAGGGATCGGCACGCCCCTCGACGGTCATGAGCTGCTCGATGATCGACGCGCCGTCCATCCGGTCTTCCCCTCCGTGGGCCCGACCTGGATCCCACTCTCCGACGGACAACTGTCGGTCACCGGAAGGGAGTTCCCGGAACGAGACGGAGCCGGCGAAGCGGTCGGACGGGGGCGGCGCGCGGCCCGCGGGCGGGGGCCGGACCGGGGTGGTCGGTAGGGTGGCGGGATGGAGATCTGGATCAACCCGCGCTGCGGGAAGTGCCGCAGCGCGCTGGGCGTGCTGGACGGCGCGGGCGTCACGTACACCGTGCGGCGCTACCTGGAGGACCCGCCGGGCGTCGCCGAGCTGGAGCAGGTGCTGGAGCGGCTGGGCCTGGAGCCGTGGGACATCGCCCGGACCGACGAGCAGGTGGCCAAGGACCTCGGCATGAAGCAGTGGGGCCGGGAGGCGGACGACCGGGCGCGCTGGCTCGCGGCGATGGCCGAGCACCCGATCCTGATCCAGCGCCCGATCATCACCGCGGACGACGGGCACGCCGTGGTCGCCCGCACCCCCGAGGCCGTCAAGTCCGTGCTGCCCTGACGGCCGCCGCGTCAGCGGCGTTCGAACCGCCGCACCGGCTCGCCCGGCCGCCAGGAGCTGATCACCACCGTGTCGCCCTCGACCGTGGTGAGCACGGCCTGCTCCAGCTCCAGCCGGAAGGCCTGGTACGGGCCGGGCGGCGGCTCGGGCAGTTCGGCCTCGTAGGCGGCGCGGTCGGCGGCGGCGGTCAGCTCGACGGCCCGGCCGGACACCTTGGCGTCGCCGCCGGCCAGCGTCTCGTCGCTCGGGTTGCTGTGCAGCGCGAAGCGGGGGTCACGGCGCAGGTCCAGCGCCTTGACCGCGCCGTGCATCGACCCGAGCATCAGGTCGGCTCCGACGAAGTCCACCTCGGTGCCGCTCACCCGGGGTGAGCCGTCCTTGCGGAGCGTCGCCAGGACGTGGTGCTTGTTGGCCTCGAAGCGGGCCCGCACGGCGGGGGCCAGGTCCGGTGCCTCGTGCTCGAAATCCTGCCAGGTAGCCATGGCGCCAGTGTGGCACCGGGCACCGACGGCCGCCGTCCGACGTCGGTGCCCGGTGCCACACTGGGCGGGTGACCACTACCACCACCTACATCGCCTTCCTGCGGGCCGTGAACGTCGGCGGCCGGACGGTGCGGATGGAGCACCTGCGCGCGCTGTTCGGCGAGCTGGGCCTGGAACGCGTCGGCTCCTACATCCAGAGCGGCAACGTCTTCTTCACCGCCGAGGCCACCGACGCGGCGGGGCGGGCCGGGCTGACCGGGCGGATCGAGCGCCACCTGGAGGACCGGCTGGGCTTCCCGGTGCCGGTGCTGCTGCGCACGGCGGACGAGGTCCAGGCGGTGCTGGACGCCGAGCCGTTCGCGGGCGTCGAGGCCACCCCGGACGTGCGGCTGACGGTCAACTTCCTCTCCGAGCCGCTGCCCGCCGACTTCCCCGTCCCCTACACCTCACCGAAGGGCGACTACGAGGTGATCGGCGCCGACCCGGGCACCGCGTACGTCGTGGTGCACCTGAAGGACGGCAAGTGGGTCACCACCGGTGCGCTCTTCGGGAAGTCCTACCGGGGCTCGGTGACCTCCCGCTTCCTGCACACCACGGTCAAGATCCTGGCCGCCGCCCGGAAGTCCTGACGCCCCGCCCGCACCGAGTGGCGGCCCGGGGAATCTGGACAGGTCGGCGGGGGCGGCCGAGAATCGGTCCATGATGTCGCGTGAGAACCGGACCCGGGTGGTCCGGCCGTCCGAGGCCGAGCGGGAGCGGGCGCTCGGGGTGCTGCGGGAGGGCGCGGGGAACGGCCGGCTGTCGCACGACACCTTTCTCGGGCGGCTGGACCTCGTGCTGCACGCGGGCAGCCGCGCCGAGTTGAACGCGGTGATGGCGGACCTGCCGGCCGGGAACCCGGTGGGGCGGTTCGTGCTGCGCACGGTCGGGTGGGTCTCCGGGTTCGGCGCGCGGATGGGCGACGCCTGGCGGGCCGAGCGGCTGCCGGGGCTGAGCCTTCCGGCGGCCGGGGCCGGACAGTTGACGATAGGCCGGATCCCGGGGTCGGGGCTGCGGCTGAACGACGCGTCGGTCTCCCGGCACCACGCCGAGCTGCGCCGGGAGGGGGACGGCTGGGTGCTGTACGACCTCGGATCGACCAACGGCACGCATGTGAACGGCTACCGGATCGTCGGCGCGGCGCGGGTCCGGCCGGGCGACCAGGTGCGGTTCGGCAACCTGGAGTTCCGGCTCGCCTCCGGCTGAGCGCCTGCCGACCGGGCGGGCCGGAATTGTCAGTGGCGGGTGCTTGGATGCGGGCATGGATCAGGACACCGCGCAGACCACCCTTGCCGCCGACGTACTGCGGGACGCCGAGGAGCGGGCCCGTGAGCTGATCCGGTGCGGTTTCCAGGAGCCGGACGAGATAGCCGAGTCCCTGGTCGAGGACCTCGACGACCAGGGACTGACGGTGGAGGAGGCGGAGCGGATCGTCGCTCCGCTGTGGCGGGAGCGTCTGCGGGAGCAGGCCGCCTGGCCGGAGACGACCGACGTCGACCGGCTGGAGGCCGCCTTCGACGCCCTGGAGGAGCGGGGTGTCGTCGCCGCGATGGACTTCACCTGCTGCGCGAACTGCGGCTACGCCGAGATCGGGGGCGAGGCCGAGGAGGGCTCGCGCGGGTTCGTGTTCTTCCATCAGCAGGACACCGAACGGGCCGCCGAGGGCGGTGCGTTGATGCTGCGGTACGGCGGGTTCCAGGTGGACGGCGAGCCGGCGGAGGCGGCCGTGCGGCGGACGGCCGAGGTCGGGCGGGCCGTCGTCGCGGCGCTGACGACGGCCGGGCTTCCGGTGGAGTGGGACGGTTCCCCGGAGACGGCGATCGCGGTCACGCCGATCACCTGGCTCAACCGTCTGCCGGAGTAGCGGCGCCCCGGCCCTCCCGCGGTGTCGGCCAGGAGAGGGAACCCGGCCGTTCCGCGCATCGGGCACGGTTCGCATGGAAACGACTCGACGGCCGTCACCGCCGCGATGCGAGGAGGATCCATGTCCACGGTGAACCGTACGAGGGCGACCCGGGGCCGGCACCCGGTCGCGCCGGCCCTGGCCGCCGCGCTGCTGCTGGCCGGCACGGCGGGTCCCGCCTCGGCCGCACCGGCCGGCGCGCCGGCCCACCGCGTCCTGCCTCCCGGGTACTGCGACCCGGGGAACGACAACCCCGAGCGCTTCGTCGAGCAGTTCTCCATGACCGACCCCACCGGCCTGCACTGGTGGACCATGCGGCTGCTGTGCGGGGTGGACACCCAGTGGGGACTTCGGCACATCGACGACGGCCACGCGCCGCTGCCGCCGGGCCAGACCCTCCAGGTGCCGGAACTGATCCACTGCGTCCGGAACGTGGCCACCGCCGCCGTTCCCACCGTCAACCCGGTCAACAGCAACTGGGTCTACACCTGGAACAACACCAGCCCGCACGCCGACCCCGGCCGGCGGACCTGGATCGTCGTCGTCAACCCGGCCTTCGGGACGGTGACCACCGCGTACAACGCCGGGCCGGGCAACGAGCACACCCCGTTCTGGGAGTGCCTGCTCTGACCGGCAGGCCCCCGGGACCGGGCCCACGGGGCCGTTCGGGGGAGCGGAGTGGGGTGGCGCGCGAACCGGCCCGCCGGGGGTGGCTAGCCTCACCCGGAGCAGAGACCCCGGCACGGCCGAGCAGCCGGGCGGCCGAGGAGTCGAGAGGTCGAGGAGTCCCCCGGTGACACAGCTTTTCGGCAGGGTCCTGAAGAGCGACACCCCGACGCCGAAGCTCCCCAAGGAGCTCTCCGGCGAGGTGGTCGCCACCGCTTCGTGCGGCACCGGCTGGAACACCGCCCTGCGCGACAACGCGGTGTTCCAGTGGGGCGACACCCCGCCACCGGCCCCCGCCGTGCCGGGCGGCGTGACCGCCGTGGCGTGCGGAGCGCGGTTCGCGGCGGCGCTGAGCACCGCCGGCGAGGTGGTCGTCTGGGGTGACCAGGGCTACCCGGAGATGCTCCGGGCGAGCATGCCGGACGAGGTCCGGGACCAGAAGGCCTCGACGATCGCCGCCGGCCCGGACTGCCTGCTGGCGATCGTCGACGGCACGGCGCACTGGTGGGGCGACTGGGAGGGGCGGGGCAAGGCCCTGGTCGTCTACCGGCCGAGCGGGGGCGAGAACGCCGTCGCGATCGCGGCCGGCGGCCACCACGCGCTCGTGCTCACCTCGAAGGGCCGGCTGGTCTTCTGGGCGAAGAATCCGCAGGACGCCTTCGTGGCGCCGCCCCCGGAACTGCTCGGCGCCAAGGTGCGGGCGGTGTCGGCGTCCGGCCGGCTGAGCATGGCGCTGACCGAGGACGGCACCGCCTACGCGTGGGGCGCCGGACCGGCGACCCCGTTCGGCAAGCGGCTGCTGTTCCGGGAGCCGTCCTGCCTGGACGTCGCGGCCGGCTACTACGCCTTCCTCCTCTACGAGCAGGACGGCGGACGCCGCGTGGTGGCCGCCGACGTCAAGGGCGGCGGAGGCGACTCGGTGGAGCGGACGTTCCCCAAGGCCGCCGACCGCAAGCCCTCGAACGGCTTCGGCGACGCGAGCCCGTACCTGCTGCGCGACGTCGGCTTCACCGGCCCGGTGGCGCGGATCTTCTCCGGGGGCGCGTCACCCGACGTCCTCGCACTGGTCCCGACGCCCTACCTCACCGTCCAGGAGGGCTACGCCTTCCCCGCGAAGGTGCGGCCGGGCGGCGAGTTGGCGTTCCAGTGGCGGATCGACAACGCGGGCCTCGTCGCGTCGGCCGACCCCGTCGTACGGATCCGCCTCCCCGCGAAGGTGAAGCCCCACCCCCGGATGGCGAAGGTCAAGGGGCTCACCGACGCGGGCGGGGGCGCGTACGAGTGGCGTCCGGGGAAGCTGGCGCCCCGGACCGACGGCTGGACGGTCCCCTTCATGACCGTGGTCGACCAGGACGCCGCGGGCGACCTCACGGCGACGGCCGCGGTGAGCGCCGACGACAACGACCCGGCGGCGCCCGGGGCCCCGCTGGCCGTGCACGCGACGGCGTCCGGCGACGGCCAGAAGTGGGAGCCGTCCAAGGACAAGGACGACGACAACGACTGGTGGAAGTGGCTCCTGGGGCTGTTCGGCTTCCTGGCGCTGCTCGCCCTGCCCGGCGGGGGAAGCTCCTCGGGCAACGACAACTCACGGCGCAACAAGGACGACGAGGACCTGACGACGCTCGGCCTGGACGCCCGGACCGACGCCGCCGGGCCGAGCAAGGCCGGCGGCGAGGTGGTGCTGACCTGGACCGTGAAGAACACCGGGGAGAAGGACACCGACTTCCCGTCCGCCGTCACCGTCACCGTCCCCACCGGACTGACCGTGACCGGGACCGACCCCGACTCCGGCACCGAGGCGGAGAACCTCGGCGGCGGCACCGTGCTGTTCGAGCCCGGAACCCTGAAGCCGGGCAAGGACGCCAAGGTCAGGATCACCGCCGAGGTGGCGGACGACCCGCCCGGCACCGTCACCGTGGAGGGCGTCGCGGAGGCCCTGAACGTCGTCACCCCGGCCACGCGCACCCTGGAGGTCGCCACCAAGCCCGTGGTGAAGCTGGACCTGCCCGACGGCAAGGCCGAGCCGGCCGCGGTCGCCGCCGGGAAGGAGGTCACCTACACCTGGAAGCTCACCAACAAGGGCCCCTCGACCGCGAAGAAGCCCACCCTGACCGTCACCCTGCCCAAGGGGCTGGCCCAGAACAAGGTCACGGTCCAGGCCGGCGAGACGAAGCTCACGCCGCGCGAGCAGGGGCAGAACCAGCTCGTGGCCGACCTCCCCGACCTGAAGAAGGACGCCGCCACGTCACTGACGGTGAAGGGCGCCCCGGACCAGGCGGCCCCGGCCGATCTGACCGTGCACCTTGAGGTCACCGCCTCCGACGCCGACAAGGTGACCGCCAAGGCCGGGGCGACGCTCAAGGCCACGCTGGAACTGCTCGGGAAGGTCCTGGGAACGGCGGTCGCCGGCGCGGACGTCAGCTACCTGTGGACCGTGCACAACACCGGGTCCGCCGACGCCACCGACGTCCGACTGACCATGACCGGCCACGACGCCCGGACGACCTACGACAAGGCCGTCCCCGCTCCCACCGGCCCGGCCGGCCCGACGCTCACCTGGAAGCTCGGCACCGTCAAAGGCGGCACCTCCACGGACGTCACCGTCCGCTACCTGGTCGGCGCCGACCAGGGCGGCGCACGGCTGGCGTCCCGTCAGGCCCTGGTCACCGGCGCCAACGCCGACGGGACGGGCCCGAAGACCGACCCCACGCCGACCGTCGAGGCCGGCGCGGTGCTGCGGCTGACCGGGTCGGACGTCACCGCGCCGGTCGACATCGGCTCGACCGCGACCTTCACGTGGGACCTGGAGAACACCTCGCACGCCGACGCCCAGGACATCACCGTCAAGGTAACCCCCAGCGGCTACCTGACCGGTTCCACGGTGGACTCCCCCGCCGGCGGAAAGGCCGGGAGCGGCGCCGTCGGCTTCGCCACCGTCAAGGCCGGCCAGAAGCTCCCCCAGGCGGTCCGGCTCACCGGCGTGCTCGACCCGCCGCACGCGGGCCTCTTCCTCACCTACGCCGAGGCCGTCCAGGGCGCGCGGAACCTGGCCGGCGACGCCTCCTCCGTCGTCGCGGTCTCCCGGGCGAAGCTGACGGCGGCGGCCACGGCGGCCAACCCCTCCTCGGTGGACGCCGGCGCGGAGCTGAAGCCCGGCTGGACCCTGACGCCGGACGGCGCGGGGCCGCTCGACGACGCGACCGTGACGATCCGCGTCCCCGACCGGGTCCGGCTGGACTCCGTCACGGTCGACGGCCACGTCGTGAAGGAACGGACGGCGCCGGAGGGCGGCACGGCCCACGTCTTCCCGCTCGACCCGGCGCCGGCCAAGCCCGTCACGGTCGAGGCCGTCTGCCGGCCCGACGACGACCTCCCGGCCGGCACCGCCCTGGCGATCTCCGCCACCCCCGGCTGGAAGGGCGCCCCCGCGAACGTCCCGGCGGCCACGGTCGCGGTGACCACCACGCACCGGGCCGTCCTCACGGTGGCCCCGCGCACGCCCTTCGCCAAGCCCGACCCGGTCGTTCCCGGCCAGGCCGCGACCATGTCCTGGACCGTCACCAACAACGGCCCCTCCGCCTGCGGCGCGGCGAGCCTCACCGCCGTCCCCGCCCCGTCCACGGGCCTGGTCCTCCACAGCGCCCTCGTCGACGGACGACCGGCGGCGGTCGAGCCCGCGACCTGGGCCGTCGGGACCGGGCCGCTGCACGCGGCGGGCAAGGCCGAGATCTCACTGACGTTCTCCGCCGCGCCCGACACCCCTCGGGGCACCCCGACGGTGAAGGGAACGGCCACCGCCGGGGACAAGACCGTCCAGGACGGCTCGGCGCAGGCCGGGTTGACGGTCACACCGAAGGCCTCCCTCACCGCCGAGCCGATGAACGCCCCCGAGTCCGCCGTCGCGGGTTCCCACATCGCCTACTCCTGGAACCTGGAGAACCAGGGCCCCTCCACCACCGGGGCGACGTTCGCCGTGATCGTGACGGCCGAGAAGACCAAGGTCTCGGTCGACGACGACACCATCCCCGAAGCGGGCCTCACCCGCACGTCCGCGGCCACCACCGTCACCTGGAAGACCACGATCCTTCCCGGCTACCCCCAGCAGGTGTTCCTCACCGCCACCACCGACGACGTGGCCGGACAGCTGACGCTGACCACCCGGCTCACCGCCGACGGCGGAGCAGCGCGGAAGGACACCCTCACCACCAGGATCACCGCGCGCTGAGCGAGCGTCCCGGGGACGCCCCCCGGCACCGAGGAAGGTGAACGCCCATGCCCACACCCGGCCTTCGAGCGACCGCCCGCGGCCGCCTGCTCGCCCACGGACGCGACGACCACGGGCAGGTGACCGGCATCCGCACCGCCGCCCAGGGCAGGACCGTCGTCGCCGTCAGCGCCGGCGCCTTCCACAGCCTCGCCCTCACCGAGGACGGCGACCTCCTCGGCGCGGGACCGGACGGCTCCAGGAAGCACCCGGACGACTACGGGCAGGTCGCCGAGATCCTGGCGGCCGCCGAACGGGAACGGGCCGACGGCGGCGCGATCACCCGCGTCGCCGCCGGGGGCCTGCACAGCCTCGCCCTCACCGACCGGGGACGCCTCCTCGCCGGCGGGAACGACGAGTTCGGACAGGTCTCCAGGATCCTGGACGCCGCCCGGGGCAGGACCGTGGTCGCCATCGCCGCCGGCCTCTGCCACAGCTTCGCGATCACCGACGAGGGCGAACTGCTCGCCGAGGGCGGCTGCGACGGCGATGACGCGGTGCGGGGGATCAAGGACGCCATCGCCCGGGAGGAGGCCGGATCGGGCGCCGGCGGCGGGCGGACCGTGCGGATCGCCGAGGTCGCCGCCGGCGCCCACTTCAGCCTGGCCCTCCCCGAGCGCGGACGGCTCCTCGGCTCCCCCTCCGCCCCGATGCCGAAGGGGCCGGACGGAATTCTGAGCGGCGTCGCCGCGGGCAGCGATCACAGCCTGGCGATCACCGACCGGGGCGAACTCCTCGCCGCCGGGGACGACCGGTACGGACAGACCCGGATCCAGGAGGAGGCGCACGGCCGGAGGGTGATCGCCGTCGCCGGCGGGCTCGCCCACAGCCTCGCGGTCACGGACCAGGGCGAGCTGCTGGCCACCGGACCGGGCCGGAGCGCGCAGAACGGCTCGGGCCCGCGGATGGACTTCGGCCAGGTGACGGACCTCCTGGACGCCGCCCGCGACCGGCGGGTGGTCGCCGTCGCCGCCGGGACCCTGCACAGCCTCGCGATCGAAGGGGAACGGGACTGCGGACCGCTGAAGGCCGGCGAGGCGTGCCTGGCGTTCACCGCCCCGCCCCTGTGCCACCTGCGCGTCCAGTCGGACTCCGCGTTCGCCGGCGTCGAACCGGCGGGCGTCCGGAAGCTTCCGGTGCGGGCCGGCCGGTCCTACGAGATCGTGGTCACCGACGAGCGGGGGGCCGACCACTCCGGACACGTGCGGTTCACCGCCGCCGGCAACGGCTTCGCCGTCGACGACGCCGGCAGCACCCTGCCCGACGGCCTCACGCACACCCCGCCCCACCCCGTCACCGGGGCGATCACCTTCCTCTGGACGTCCACCACCCGCCGCACCTGAGCGGGCGGCGCCTCACCGCTCGGTGGCCGGGGACGGCAGCGCGGCCCCGATGCCGGCGACGACGATCGCCAGGCCGCGCTCGAAGCGCTGCTCGAAGCCGCCGAAGAGCTCCCGGCCCGCGGCGGCGGCCAGGTCGTGCTGGGGGTCGATGCCGGCGGCCCGCCGGTCCGGGTCGTAGCCGGGTGCCCGCTCCCCCGGCACCGGGTGGACGGCCTGCTCCTCGATCACGAAACCGATGGTGAACGCGTACGCGGTGGTGAAGGCGAGGACGGCGTCGCCGAGTTCGAAGCCCGCCCGCTGGAACACGGCGAGCAGGGCGTGCTGCCCCCCGGTGTGTCCGGAGTCGGTGAGCCGGGTGCCGCTGAAGACCTTGGCGCCGTCCCGGTAGCCGAGCAGCGAGGTCCGCAGGGTGCGGCAGGTGCCGGTGACCGCCTCCTGCCAGCTGTCCGGCACGGTGAGCGGACCGGCGGACATCCGGCGGAGCATCTCGGTGGCCATCTCGTCCAGCAGCGCCTGCTTGTTGGCGAAGTGCCAGTACAGCGCGGGCGCCTTGACGTCCAGCTCGGCGGCGATCCGGCGCAGCGTGAGCCCGTCCAGCCCGGTCTCGTCGAGCAGGCGCAGGGCGGTGTCGACCACCTGGGCCCGGTCCAGCTTCGGCGGCATGCGGCGCTCCCTCCGGACTGCTGCTCCCGTTCGGCGCGGTCGTCCAGCCCCGACGTCCGGCGTTGACAATTTAACACCGTTAAGCCCATGCTTCTGGACGTCCGCCACTTAACAACGTTAAGGAGAGTGTGCGATGGCGCACGCCCAGAACCCGGACCGGACCGAGGTCCTGATCGTCGGCGCCGGGCCGACCGGACTGACCCTCGCCTGCGACCTGGCCCGGCGCGGCGTCTCCGCGCTGCTGGTCGAACGGGCCCCGGCGCTGTTCCCCGGCTCACGCGGCAAGGGCCTGCAGCCCCGCACCCTGGAGGTCTTCGAGGACCTCGGCCTGCTCGACGCCGTGCACGCCGCCGGCCGCCCGTACCCGCGCATGATGAACTGGGAGAACGGCGAGCGGCAGGGCGAGTGGGACCTCGTCGAACGCGCCGAGCCGGACCCGACGGTGCCGTTCCCGGCGGGCTGGATGCTCCCGCAGTGGCGCACCCAGGAGCTGCTGTACGAGCGGCTGCGCGAGCTCGGCGGCGAGGTCGCCTTCGGCACCGCGCTGAGCGGCCTCGACCAGCACCCCGACCGGGTCGAGGCCCGGCTGACCGGCCCCGACGGCACCGGGCGCACGGTCGCCGCCCGCTACCTGGTCGCCGCCGACGGCGGCCGCTCCACCGTCCGGAGGGCGGTCGGCATCCCGATGACGGGCGAGCAGGTCGACCCGCGCCCGGCCCTGGTCGCCGACGTCGAGATCGACGGCCTGGACCGCGAGAACTGGCACTGCTGGCCGAAGGGCCCCGGCGGCGCGCTGCTGCTCTGCCCGCTGCCGAGCACCACCGCCTTCCAGCTGTTCGCCCAGTTCGGCGCGGACGGCGGCCCGGAGACGGGCGGAGACCCGGGGGAGCCCGACACCTCGGCGCGGGGCGTGCGGCGCACCATCGCCGCCCGCACCCACCTGCCGGAGTCCGCGGTCGGCGCCGTGCACTGGGCCTCCGGCTTCCGGCCGCGCGCGGCGCTCGCCGATCGGTTCCGGGAGGGCCGGGTCTTCCTGGCCGGCGACGCGGCGCAGTCCACTCCCCGGCCGGCGGCCAGGGCCTCAACACCAGCGTCCAGGACGCGTACAACCTCGGCTGGAAGCTCGGCCAGGTGCTGCGGCACGGCGCCGACGAGGCACTGCTGGACAGCTACGAGCAGGAGCGGCTGCCGATCGCCGCCGACGTGCTGGAGATCTCCACCCGGCTGCACCGCGCGGGCGGGGTCCGGGCCGGCGCGCTGCGGCGCGGCCCGCGCACCGAGCAGCTCGGGCTCGGCTACGAGGACGGCCCGCTGACCGTCGAGGCGCGCCCCGGTCCGCCCGAGGGGGCGCCGCGGGCTGGCGAGCGGGCGCCCGACGCCCCGTTGGACGGCGCCGACGGCGCGGGCGGGCGCCGGCTCTTCGAGCTGTTCCGCGGCCCGCACGTCACCGTGCTCGCGATCGGCCGCGCCCTTCCCCCGCTGCCCGCCGGGGTGCGCGGACACCGCGTCGACGGCGGTGTCGCGGAGCGGACGTACGGGCGGGGCCTGTTCGTCGTCCGGCCGGACGGCTACCTCGGCCTGGCCACCCACGACCCGGCCGACCTGCCGGAGTACCTGGCCCGGTTCGGCCTGCGCTGAACCACCCCGGGCATACGCCAAAGGCACAGGCCGAAGGCACAGGCCACGCGCGTAGATCAACGACCCGCGAAAACCCCGGCGCTCAGTCGTCCACCGCCTCCCAGGCGCCGGGCGCCCCCCACAGCGGCGCCGTGCACCGCTGGTAGGTGGCCTGCCAGTGCGGCCAGTGCCGGGCCACCATGTCGTCGCAGTCGGCGAGCAGCCGCTCGACCACCTCCGGCTCGACGCCGTCCATCAGCCAGGCGAGCGCGTCCGGGCTGCCGGGGCCGTCGGCCGAGTGCAGCACGTCCAGCAGCTCGGGCAGGCCGCCGACCCGCGAGCCCTCCGCGAAGACGCTCTCCATCCGCGGCAGCAGCTGGCGCTCCTCGATCCGCAGATGGGTCTCCAGCCGGGCCGCCAGGTCCTCGATGGCGTAGGCCACCGGCCAGACCGACCCGGTGTCCCGGCTGGCGATCCGGACCAGGGTGGTGACCCGGGTGAAGGAGTGGTCGAGGTTGTGGTGGTCCGACTCCAGCCAGTTCAGCAGCAGCCGCAGCTCGGGCGCGAACCGGCGCACGATCGGCCAGATCCGGGTGTCCTGCTGCTCGTGGTGGCAGGTCAGCATGGCGGTGACGAAGGTCCAGTGCCGCAGCAGCGCGGCGCCCTTCTCGTCCTCGTCGGGCTGCAGCAGCCGCAGCGCGTTGGGCAGCCGGGCGAGGTCCCGGCGGAGCGCGGCGTGGACCAGCCGCAGTCCGGCGAAGCGGACGGCCTGCGGTTCCTCGTCGGCGGCGTGCTCGTGCACGGGGCCGCCGGGGCCGCCCTGGGCGGGCACGACCGGCGAGACCGGGGACGCTACGGGCAGCAGGTGGCTGGGCATGGCACTCTCTTCACGCTCGGGCAAGGCTTGGCTGGGACTGGCACGACCGGCGTGCCCGTCCTCCCACCACAGTGGTGAGAGCACATCAGAGGCGAATCAATGTCCGATTGACGTGCAGCTCAGCGGCCTTTCGACCGGTTCCGGAGAACGCGGCGGCGAACGCGGCGCAACATTCCGCCGCACCCGCCCCGCGCGCCGGAGCCGCTCCCCGAAGACGTCTTCGCGCGGGGCCCCGCTCAGTCGCTCCGCGGCCCCGTGAGGTTCTTGCTGAGCCACTGCAGGGTGTCCGGGATCATCTTCTTGAAGTCGCTGGTCAGGTGCTTCCCGCCGGGCTGCTCGTAGTACTCGACGGTGAGCGGCGGCGCGGCCTTGGCGACCCAGGCCTTGACCAGCTTCGTCTCGTACGCGTTGCCGCCGCCGGCGGTGGCCAGCATCCGCACGTCGGCCTTGCCCTGGGTCACCAGCAGGTCCGGGCTGTTGGCCTGGCGCTCGGTCTCGTGACCCTTCCAGAGCGGCGAGTCGGGGGTGAAGTAGCCGTCGATCGGAACGGCGGCCTTGAACGTGTCCGGGTGCTGGAGGGCGAGCTTCGCGCTGCAGAACGCCCCGGTGGAGGCGCCCATCAGGCCCCAGCCGTCGCGGCCCTTGACGGTGCGGAAGTTCGCGCGGACGAAGTCGGGGATGTCCTCGGCCATCCAGGTGCCCATCTTCGGCTGGCCGGGGATGTCCGCGCACTCCAGGGCCTTGGCCTCGTTGGAGTCGAGGTTCTGCACCGGCATGATCATGATGAAGGGGTGCGCCTTGCCCTGCTTGGCGAGGTCGGCGTCGATCTCCTGGATCGGCAGCTGGTTGTCGGTCCAGGTGTTGTAGCCGGCGCTCTGGCCGCCCGCGTACAGGGTGAGCACCGGGAAACCGGTCTTCGCGTACTTGGGGTCGTTGTACTCCGGCGGGAGCCAGACCCACACCTTGCCGCTGACCCCGGACTTGGGACCGGTCAGCGTCGTCATCATGATCTGGCCGGCGGCGGTGTCCCTGGCCTTGCTGAACGCCGCCTGCGGGCCGGTGGGCATCAGCACCTTGCTGGGCGGCGCGGGCGGCGCGGTCGTGGTCGGCGCGGTGCTGGTCGGCGCGGCTGCGGCTGCGGCCGAGCTCGAACCCGAGCTCGAACCCGAACCCGCCTCCGGCACCCCGGCCGTCGGGGACGAAGCGGCACCACCCTTCGCCACGTCCCCCGACGCCCCCGCGCTCCCGCCGTCCGGGCCCCCGCAGGCCGCCAGCGCGGCGGCCAGGGTGAACGCGGTGGCGCCGGTCAGCACGGCGCGGAAACGGAAGGACTGCGGCTGCACGGTGAGAACTCTCCGACCGGTGTCACGCCCGCTCCCACGGAGCCGGACGGCGGCCCCCGGGTGGGGCCGGACAGACCCGGGGCACGACCGAACGCGGACCCCCGGGAGACCGCGCGCCGCCCTCGCGGCGGGCGCGCCGTCCTGCGATCTTATGACGTGCCCCGCCACCCCCCGGTTGCGCGTTGGCCAGCACCGATCCAATGTTTGTCCCCGATCGGGTAAAGCCCGCCGGCCGCCCCTGCCGACCGGCGGGCCCCCTCCCCCGCCACCCGGCGGGCCCCGCCCCGACCCCCGTCCACGCGACGCCACCGGAACCGCCCCAACGAGCGATCCCCTCGCGAGACATCCCGCCGGGCGGACCGCCTCCGGGCGCGTCAGGAAGGATGTGGCATCGTCGAGCGGATCGAGTGGTCCGTCCGAAGCCGCAACGCCGCGACCCCGAGGAGCCCGCCATGCTGGAACGCGTCGCCGTCGTCACCGGAGCCGGGAGCGGGATCGGGCGGGCCGTCGCGCGTGAGCTCGCGGGCGGGGGCTGGCGGGTGGTGCTGGCGGGGCGGCGGGAGGCGGCGTTGCGGGAGACCGGGGGGNCGCCGTCGCCGGGGCCGCCGTGGTGCCCACGGACGTGACGGATCCGGTTGCCGTGGACGCGCTCTTCGGGGCCGCCGTGGAGCGCTTCGGGCGGGTGGACCTGTTGTTCAACAACGCGGGGGCGTTCGGCACCGCGGCCACCGTGGACGAGTTGGACGTCGACGAGTGGCGGGCGGTGGTCGACGTCAATCTGACCGGCGCCTTCCTCTGTGCCCGTGCGGCGTTCCGGCGGATGCGGACGCAGCGGCCGCAGGGCGGGCGGATCATCAACAACGGGTCGGTCTCCGCGCACGCCCCGCGTCCGCGCTCGGCCGCGTACACCGCGACCAAGCACGCCGTCACCGGGCTGACCAAGTCGCTGTCGCTGGACGGCCGTCCGTTCCGGATCGCCTGTGGGCAGATCGACATCGGCAACGCCGCCACCGAGATGACGGCCGCGATGAGCGGCGGTGTGCCGCAGGCGGACGGGCGGATCGCCGTGGAGCCGACCATGGACGTCGCCGACGTGGCCCGTACGGTGCGGCACATGGCGGAGCTGCCGCTGGAGGCCAACGTGCAGTTCGCGACCGTGATGGCGAGCGCCATGCCGTACATCGGCCGCGGCTGATCGCGCCGCACCGGGCCTCCA
The DNA here is from genome assembly GCF_039527695.1 of Kitasatospora putterlickiae. Lineage (NCBI taxonomy): Bacteria > Bacillati > Actinomycetota > Actinomycetes > Kitasatosporales > Streptomycetaceae > Kitasatospora > Kitasatospora putterlickiae. Next base: position 39,542 of record NZ_BAAAKJ010000186.1, on the reverse strand, counting down.
CGGCGCCGGCACCCGGCGCACGACACAGGGCCCGGCGGTCGCACCGCCGGGCCCTGCCCTGTCTCACCTGGTTTCCGCCGGCCTCACCGGCGCCGGGTCAGCTCGTGGCGATCGAGGTGTCGTCGATCACGAAGCTGGTCTGCAGCGAGGCGTCCTCCGTGCCGGTGAACTTGAGGGTCACCGTCTGGCCCGCGTACGCGGACAGGTCGAAGGTGCGCAGCTGGTAGCCGGTGGCGGCGTCGACGTTCGAGTAGGTCTTCAGCGTGGTGCCGTTGGCCTGGACCATCAGCCTGTCGTACACGGTCGTGCCGCTCTCACCGGTGTCGATGTGCAGGTAGAAGCTCAGCGTCGCCTTGCAGCCCGACGGAATGGTCACCGTCTGGGACAGCGTGTCGGTGTGGGTCGAGCCGTAGCCGTTCAGCCAGGCCTTCCACGAACCACCGCGCGGGGCCTGCGAGGACGAGTTGTCGACCACGCCGCTGGAGGCGGTCCACGGCGCGGCCGCACCCGTCTCGAAGCCCGCGTTGCCCAGCAGCTGCGCCGGGGTGCAGCTGGTGTTGGGGTCGGTGACCGCCCACGTGAAGCTCGCGGTCCCGGTCTTGTTCGCGGTGTCCTTGACCGTCACGGTGACGTTGGAGGTGCCGAGGGTGGTCGGGGTGCCGGTGATGACGCCGGTGGAGGCGTTGATCGACAGGCCGGCCGGCAGGCCGGTGGCCGAGTAGGTCAGCGCGCCGCTGCCGCCGGTGGCCTTGATCGCCAGGTTGACCGCGGTGCCGGCCTTGGTGCTCTGGTTGCCCGGGTTGGTGACGGTGACGCCGCCCGGGTTCGGGGGCACGGTGCCGACGTTGACGCCCGCCCAGGCGGTGCCGACCGCGATCACCTCGGCGCTGCCCGCGCCGTAGAGGTCCTTGGCGGCGTTCTCCGTCGCGGTGCGGGCCGCGGCGTAGTTGGTGGTGGAGGTCATGTACGAGGTCAGCGCCTTGTACCAGATCTGCAGCGCCTTGTCCCGGCCGATGCCGGTGACGGTGACGTTGTTGGCGGTCGGGCTGTTGTAGCTGACGCCGTTGATCACCTTGGCGCCGCTGCCCTCGGCCAGCAGGTAGAAGAAGTGGTTGGCGACACCGGACGAGTAGTGCACGTCCAGGTTGCCGACGCCCGAGTACCAGGAGTCGGCCGAGCGGCCGTCCTTGGAGGGCTTGTCCATGTAGCGCAGCGGCGTGCCGTTGCCGTTGATGTCGATGAGCTCGCCGACCAGGTAGTCCGGGTTGTCCTTCGGCAGGTTGGCGTAGAACTCGACCGCGTTGCCGAAGATGTCCGAGGTGGCCTCGTTGAGGCCGCCGGACTCGCCGGAGTAGTTGAGGTTGGCGGTCGCGGAGGTGACGCCGTGGCTCATCTCGTGGCCGGCGACGTCCAGCTCGGTCAGCGGGTGGGTGTCGTTGTCCCCGTCGCCGTAGGTCATGCAGAAGCAGCCGTCGTCCCAGAAGGCGTTGACGTAGCCGGTGTCGTAGTGGACCCGGCTGAAGGCGCCGACGCCGTCGTTGCGGATGCCGCTGCGGCCGAAGGTGTTCTTGTAGAAGTCCCAGGTGGCGGCGGCGCCGTACTGGGCGTCGACGGCGGCGGACTCGCGGTTGCTCGCCGAGCCGTTGCCCCAGCTGTCGCTGGACTTGGAGAACAGCGTGCCGTTGCCGGAGGTCCGGTTGCCCATGTCGGTGGTGTACTGGCCGCCGCGGGTGCCGTCCTTGAGCTGGTACGAGGACCCGCTCTGGGTGGTGGTCAGCGGCACGGTGCCGACGAAGACGCCGTTGCCGGTGCCGGTCTTGACGCCCTCGACCTTGCTGAGCACGGCCCCGGTGGCGGCGTCGGTGACGACCTTGAGGCGGCTCGGGGTGCCGTTCTCCTGCTTGCCGGAGACGACGGTCTCCCAGGCGAGCTTCGGGGTGCCGTCGGCGGCCCAGACGACCAGGCGCGGGGCGGTGTCGAGCGCGGAGCCGGCCTCGGCGGCCAGCGCGGCCTCCTGGGCCTTCGGCGCGGCGAGCTTCGGCGTGGTGTTGACGCCGCTGAGCACGGCCTCGCTGGCCTTGGTCACGCCCGTGGTGGCTCCGGTGGCGTCCTGGTGGACGATCAGGTCGCCGCCGAGCACCGGCAGACCGGCGTAGGTGCGCTCGTAGCGCAGGTGGCGGGCGCCGTTGGCGTCCTGGACGACGTCCCTGGTGACCAGCTTCTCCTCGCCGGTCAGGCCCAGGGTCTGGGCGAGGCCGGCGGACTGCTGGTTCGCGGAGGCGACCAGCTCGGCCCGGCTCGCCTGCTGCGCGGCGACGGCCGCCGGCGCGTCAGGGGTGGCTGCCTGCGCGATGACCGGGATGCCGGTCACCAGCAGCGCGGTGGTAGCGGCCATGACAACCGCTGCCTTCCGGGCGTGGGCGTAACGGGACATGCGGACTCCTTTTCCGACCGCCGCGGGGTTCGCGGAGGTGGAGAGACCTGGCCGCGGGGTTGCGACTCAGTGGGGGCCCCCGCCGCCGATACGCGGCGCGGGTGCGTTGCGGAGCAAGGTGGTCGAGCGTTTTCCGGCAGGGGACGCACCGTTCCTCACCTGGGACAGCCGCACCGGGGGGTGGGGCCCCCTCGTCTGCAGCCGGAGGAATCGTGGCAGTAAACCAGCCGTTAATGACAGATGCATGCCATGGATTGGCCGATTAGCTACCGGCCCGTACGCCCGCCGGGAACACGGCGGCGTGACGACGACCAGAACTTCCGAAGATCGTTCTCATTCCCGCCCGGAAGGTTTGATCGCCTCCGGCGGGCACTGACCAGCGCTCAGGGCCCGAACCCGGCCCGAGCGGCGGAGGGCGGCGCCGGACGGGCGCGGCACGTCACCTTTCCGGCCGTGCCAGGGATGGTTTTCGGACAACCCCATACGTTGAATGGAACCGAAAGCGGCTTGAAGCCGTTCGGACCCCGCACGACGGCACGCCGCCCCAGTGGGCTGCAACGTGTTTCAGCACGATGCGGAAAGCGTTCCGGCCGGTGACCGTCCGTCCCCCTCCCCGCCGCCCCACCCCCGATTGCGTCACCCCGCCCTCCCGGCATGACAATGGGACGTATGCCCGTCCCACCGGTCCGCGCCAGACCCGATCACACCCCCTCCCCCGGTGGGAGCCACCCCCTACCTCTCAAGGGGGACAGTCGGTGAAGAATCCACTTCCGGAGGATGAGCGGACGGCTACGGGACGTCTGGCAGACTTCTCGTCCATGGGGGAACCGACCGAGATCCAGCAGAACGGCGGCCGCATGCCCGACGGAGCCACCCGCGCGGCCCCTTCCCGTACCGCCGCCCTGCGCGTCCGCGTCCGCGAGCAGCGCCGTTCCCCGGCGCGGCCGCGGATCTGGTTCGAGCTGGCACTGATCGGCCTCAGCTACTGGATCTACTCGCTGGTGCGCAACGCCGTCCCCGAGCAGGAGTCGGTGGCGCAGAAGCACGCCGGCTGGATATGGGACCTCGAACACTCACTCGGCATCGCCGTCGAGCGCTCGATCAACCACGCGGTGGACGGCGTCGGCTGGCTGATCACCGGCATGAACTACTACTACGCGACGCTGCACTTCGTCGTGACCATCGGCGTCCTGGTCTGGCTCTACCGCTGGCACCCGGGCCGCTACGGCGCGGTGCGCACGGTGCTGTTCGTCACCACCGCGATCGCGCTGGTCGGCTTCTACTTCTTCCCGCTGGCACCGCCCCGGCTGATGACCGACGGCGGCTTCATCGACACCGTGAAGACGCACGGCACCTGGGGCTCGATGGCCTCCGGCCCGGCCACCCACGTCTCCAACCAGTTCGCCGCGATGCCCTCGATGCACATCGGCTGGTCGACGTGGTGCGGTCTGACCATCTTCTACCTGGCCCGCCGGACCTGGGTCCGGGTGCTCGGCCTGCTCTACCCGGTGGCCACCCTGGTGGTGATCGTCGCGACCGCCAACCACTTCTGGATGGACGCCGTCGGCGGCCTGCTCTGCCTGCTGGTCGGCTTCCTCGCCGCCCGCTGGCTGTACCACTCGTGGGTCTACGCGCTCCCGAGGGTGCCCGTCCGGGAGGAGCCGCCGGCCGAGCCGGTCACCGTCCCGGAACAGTGGAGCGAACCCGCGGTGAGCAGCGCGCGGCGGTAGCGCCGGTACGACGCGAAGAGCCGGTACGACGCGAAGAGGGGCCCCGGACACCGCCGGGGCCCCTCTTCCGTAGGCCGTGGAACCCTCTCCGGACCTATCCGTAGAACAGCCGCTCCACCACCGACCGGGCCCGCCGGGTGGTGCGCCGGTAGTCGTCCACCAGCTCGCCGCTGTGCCCGGCCCCGTACCCCAGGTAGCGGGCCACCCCCGCCAGCTCCCGGGCGTCCGCCGGGAAGGAGTCGCCCGGCCGGCCGCGCACCAGCATCACCGCCGAGCGCACCCGGGAGGCCAGCACCCAGGCCGCGTCCAGCACCTGCGCGTCCTCGGCGCCGACCAGCCCGGCCCCGGCCGCCGCCGCCAGCGCCGCCCTGGTCCGGGTGGTGCGCAGCCCCGGCAGCCCGTGCCCGTGCTGGAGCTGGAGCAGCTGGACGGTCCACTCGACGTCCGCCAGCCCGCCCCGGCCGATCTTGGTGTGAGTGGTCGGATCGGCGCCGCGCGGCAGCCGCTCCGCCTCGATCCTGGCCTTGATCCGGCGGATCTCCAGCAGGTCCCGTTCCGGCACCCCGGTGCCCGGGTAGCGCAGCGGATCGATCAGCCGCCGGAACCGCTCCCCCAGCTCCACATCGCCCGCCACCGGCTCGGCCCGCAGCAGCGCCTGGCTCTCCCAGGCGTGCGACCAGCGCCGGTAGTACGCCGCGTACGAGGCGAGCGAGCGCACCAGCGGGCCGTTGCGCCCCTCCGGCCGCAGGTCGGCGTCCACCTCCAGCGGCGGCTCGGTGGACGGCGCGGCCAGCAGGGCGCGCAGTTCCAGGCAGACCGCCTGGGCGGCCCGGGCGGCGTCCTCCTCCAGCGAACCGAGCAGCGGCTCGTGCACGAAGAGCACGTCCGCGTCCGAGCCGTAGCCCAGCTCGTGGCCGCCGAACCGGCCCATCGCGATCACCGCGATCCGGGTCGGCAGCGCGCCGTTGCGGGACTCCCAGCCGGCCACGCAGGCCCGCAGCGCGCCCTGCAGGGTGGCGGCGTTCAGTGCGGTGAGCGCCTCGCCGGCCGTCTCCAGGGCCTGGGCCGGGTCCTCGCCGAAACGGCCGAGCACATCGGCGGCGGCGGTGCGGAACAGCTCCCGGCGGCGCACCGCGCGGACGGCGGCCACCGGGCCGGCGGTGGAGTCGGCCCGGCCGACGGCGGCCAGCACCTCCCGCTCCACGGCGTCCCGCCCGCGCGGCGCCAGGCCCTGCGGGTCGCCGAGCACGGCGACCGCCTCGGGCGCGCGCAGCAGCAGGTCGGGGGCCAGCCGGCCGGCCGACAGCACCCGGGCCAGCTGCTCGGCGGCGGCGCTCTCGTCGCGCAGCAGCCGCAGGTACCAGGGGGTGCGGCCGAGCGCGTCGGAGACCTGGCGGAAGTTGAGCAGCCCGGCATCGGGGTCGGCGGAGTCGGCGAACCAGCCGAGCAGCACCGGCAGCAGGGTGCGCTGGATGGCCGCCTTGCGGCTGACCCCGGAGGCGAGCGCGGTGAGGTGGCGCAGCGCGGCGGCCGGGTCGGCGTAGCCGAGCGCCTCCAGCCGGGCCCGGGCCGCCTCCGGGCGCAGGCCGGCCGCGCCGGGGGGCAGTTCGGCGACGGCGTCCAGCAGCGGCCGGTAGAACAGCTTCTCGTGCAGCCGGCGCACCTCGACGGCGTGCCGCTTCCACTCCCGCTGGAGCGCGGCGACCGGATCGGCCCGGGTGTCGTCGTTGATCAGCGGGGCGAGCGAGCGGGCCAGCCGGCGCAGGTCCTCCTCGGCGGTGGGCATCAGATGGGTGCGGCGCAGCCGGTGCAGCTGGATCCGGTGCTCCAGCGAGCGCAGGAACCGGTAGGCGGTGCCCAGCGAGGCGGCGTCGGCACGGCCCACGTACCCGCCGCGGGAGAGCGCGGCCAGCGCCTCCAGGGTGTTGCCGCTGCGCAGCGCCTCGTCGGTGCGGCCGTGCACCAGCTGGAGCAGCTGGACGGAGAACTCGACGTCGCGCAGCCCGCCGGGGCCGAGCTTGAGCTGGCGGTCGAGCTCGGTGAACGGGATCGAATCGATCACCCGGCGGCGCATCTGCTGCACGTCGGTGACGAAGTTCTCCCGGGCGGCGGCCTGCCAGACCAGCGGCGCCAGCGCGGCGGTGTACGCCTCGCCGAGCTCCGGGTCGCCGGCCACCGGGCGGGCCTTGAGCAGTGCCTGGAACTCCCAGGTCTTGGCCCAGCGCTGGTAGTACGCGAGGTGGCTGGCCAGGGTGCGGACCAGCGGGCCGTTGCGGCCCTCGGGGCGCAGGTTGGCGTCGACCGGCCAGATGGTGCCCTCGCCGGTGGTGTCGGCGCACAGCCGGGTGAGCGCGGCGGCCAGCCGGGTGGCGGCCTGGAGCGCCTCCTGCTCGTCGACGCCCTCGCGGGGCTCGGCGACGTAGACGACGTCGACGTCGGAGACGTAGTTAAGCTCGCGCCCGCCGCACTTGCCCATGCCGATGACGGCGAGCCGGCAGGCCGCGGCGGCGTCCGGGTCCTGGGCGGCGGCCAGGTCGAGGGCGGTCTGCAGGGTGGCGCCGGCCAGGTCGGCGAGTTCGGCGGCGGTCTGGGCGAGGTCGGTGGTGCCGGTGAGGTCGCGGGCGGCGATGGCCAGCAGGCAGCGGCGGTAGGCGACCCGCAGCGCGTCGGCGGGATCGGCCTCCTCGGCGGTGACGGCCCCGGCGAGCGCGCGGCGGAAGTCCTCCGGGCCGGGGTGCATGTCGCGCAGCTCGAAGGTGACCAGGACGTGCCAGTCGTGCGGGTGCCGGGCCAGGTGGTCGGCGAGCGCGGTGGAGACGCCGAGCACGCCGAGCAGCCGGTCGCGCAGCGGTTTGGAGGTGGTCAGGGTGTCGCGCAGGGTCCGCCGGTCGCCCGGGTCGGCGGCCTCCAGCAGCCGGGACAGGCCGAGCAGCGCGAGGTCGGGGTCGGCGGTGGCGGCGAGCGCGTCGAGCAGCAGCGGGTCCGCGGCGAGACCGTCCAGGGCCGGTTCGGCGAGCAGCCGCAGCGCCCGCGCCGGATCGGTGAACCCGCGCCGCACCAGCCTGATCTCCGGCCGGCTGACCCGGCTGCCGGCCCGCTGTTCCTCCACCGTCATCGCCCCTCCGTCCGTCCGCCCCAGCAGGCTACGCGCCCGGCGGCCGCCACGCCGTCCGTGACCCCGCGCCGGGCGCGCTCGTTCACCCGGCGTCGCCCGTCCCCCATCCCTCGCCCCTTCTCCCTCTCCCCGGAGCGCCCGATGCCCAGCCGTCTGCCCTCGCTCACCGGGCTGCGGTTCTGGGCCGCGCTGCTGGTGGTGCTGTACCACCTGTCGCGCAAGGTCGGCGAGCCGCCGGTGCTCGGACCGCTCGCCTGGTACGGGCGCTCCGGTGTCACCTTCTTCTTCGTCCTCTCCGGCTTCGTCCTCGCCTGGACGTACGAGGGCTCGCGCGCGCCCGCCCGTTCCTTCCTGCGCCGCCGGTTCGCCCGGATCTGGCCGCTGCACGCGCTGGCCACGGCGCTCTCCCTGGGCGCGGACGCCGCGCTGGGCCGGGCCCTCCTGCCGGCGGCCGCGCTCTGGTCGCTGCCACTGCTGCACACCTGGGCGCCGGGGACGGTGCTCGGCGGCAACCCGGCGTCCTGGTCGCTGGGCGCGGAGGCCTGGTTCTACCTGCTGTTCCCGCTGCTGCTGCGGACGCTCGCGCCGCGCCGCCGGACCTGGCTGCCGCTGGCGGCCGGGTGCGCCGCGCTGGGACCGGCGCTGTGGGCGGCGGGCGCGCTGCTGCCGGCCGATCCGGCGCTGCGCGGCTGGCTGCTGGACTACCTGCCGCTGGCCCGCACCCCGCAGTTCCTGCTCGGGGTGGTCACCGGGCTGGCGGTGCGGCACGGGCTGCTGCCCAGGGTGCCGCTGGGCGCGGCCGCCGCGGCGGTGGCCGGCTGGCACGCGCTGCTGGTGCCCTGGCACGCGGCCGTCCCCGACACCGTGTGGTGGGGACCGTACAGCGCCGCCCAGCTCGTCCCGGCACCGCTGTTCGCCGCCCTGCTGGCCGCCGCCGCCCACCGCGACCTCGGGCCGGGCGGCGGGCCCCGGCTGCTGGCCGGGCGGACGGCGGTGCGCCTCGGCGAGTGGTCCTACGCCTGGTACCTGGTGCACGAGATCGGCATCCGCTGCTGGCTCTGGACGCTCGGCCGCCCGGCCGGGACGGAGGCGCTGCTCGCCGTCGAACTGCTGCTCGGCGCGACGACCCTGGCGGCGGCGGGCGCGCTCCACCGCTGGGTGGAGCGTCCCTGCGAGCGGCTGCTGCGCGGAACGCCGCTG
>NZ_BAAAKJ010000186.1:21505-31028 GCF_039527695.1 Kitasatospora putterlickiae | reverse complement strand
TCAGCCCTCCAGCGAGCCGTCCAGGTTGACGTAGGCGTAGAAGACGCCGAGGTCGTAGCCGTCCTTGTCGGTGTCGAACTTGATGGTGAGGTCGGTGTCCCCGTTGCGCAGGAACGGCGAGATGTCCCAGCGGTTGGAGTCGTAGCCGAAGTTGTTGCGGTAGTACGGGGTGCGGACGAACTGGTCGGCCGGGGTCAGCTCCTCGATGGTGGAGTTGAACGCGTCGTTGGACGGGTGGTTGAGGTCCGTGAAGACCGCCTCCGGTCCGTTGGTGGACTTCACCGCCAGCGTGTCGCCGGTCCACTTCAGGTCGCCGTCGTAGACGACGAAGCCCAGCTTGCCCGCGACCGGCCCGGTGGCCGGGGTCTGCAGCCCGGTGAGGTCGAACTGGCGCGGCGGGCTGTCCGGCAGCTCCACCTGGAAGCCGTCCCACAGGTGCACGTGGCGCAGCGGCTTGCACGCGTTCTCGTACGCGATGACGATCGTCCAGCCGCCCCAGCTGTGCGGCTTCACCACCGAGTCCATGTTGGCCACGGTGTAGGTGCCGTTGCCGGACCTCTTGACCAGGTCGGTGATGTCGGCGGAGGCCTGGTAGCTGCTCTCCTCGGTGGTGGTGATGTAGCCGATGGACGGCTGGTCGTTCTCGATGTTCCGGTACTGGCTCTCGCCCGGGACCTTCAGGTAGACCTCGTCGATCTGGCTCTCCGGCAGCACGGTGTCGCCGATGCCCCGGGTGCCGCCCCAGTACAGCCGGGCGTACTTGACCTGGGAGCCCTCAAGCAGCCCGAGGTCCGCCGAGCTGGCCGAGTAGATCTGGTCGCCGAGCGGACCGATGCTGCCCGGGTCGATGTTGACGTACTTCATCTGGTAGTTGTTGTTGATCGGCCTGCTGCCCGCACCCGTCCGGGCGTCCACGCACGGCGGCTGCGCCGGGTCCACCGGCGGCTGGGTCTCGTCGCAGGTCATCAGGGTGTTGCTGATCCGGGTGACGGACCCGTGGAAGTCGCCCTCGAAGCGCGTGGTGAACGGCAGCGGATTCTCGGCGAGGGTGTCGGCACGCAGCTGCAGCGGCCCGTTGGGGCCCGAGCCGCGGGCGTCCGCGAGCGGGGCGGAGAGCAGCTGTCCCGCGACGGCGACGGCGGCCACCCCCGCGATCCCGATCCGACGGGCGAGCAGGCGGGCGCCGGCGGCGCGGCTGACGGTGGAGGAGGGCATGAGGTCCTCTCAGGGGAAAGGGGATCGATCCCACTGATCGGACCACAACGCACCGTCACAATCCCCTCACATACCGCCATCACCCACCGCGCCAACCCAAACGGCGGGCCCGCCGTCATCCATTGGGACGACGCCGGGCCCGACCGTTGTGACGCTCCATCCGCCCCCGGCGCGCCTACAGCACCTGGAGGTTCTTGCGCAGCTCGAACGGGGTCACCTCGGAGCGGTACTCCTCCCACTCCTGTTTCTTGTTGCGCAGGAACTGATGCCACCTCGGGAGGGGATCGTTCAGCCTCTGACAACCGGTCGCGGAGCGGTCGCTGGCGGGCGCCATTGGCCACCGAAGGTCAGCCCCGGACGGCCCACAGGCGGCCCAGCCTCGGCATCTGCTTCACCTGACATGAATCGCTGGCCCTGGCATGCGCAGCGCCCGGCCGACCCACCGCACCGCCAGGCCGCCAGACCGTGACGCACCGCCCAATCCGGCACGGCCATGGCGCAGGCCAGTCACTGGGCGCCCCACTCGCCACTGCGGCGACACATTCAGGCGAACCGCTTTCCAATTTCGAGCGTCCGAGCGACGTCGACTGGATCGACCTCTTTCGTTTCATCCACCTCGCGAATATAGATCTTTCCCTCAAGGAGGGAGACCTCACTCATCTCGGGGACCCTAATAATTACGACGCCGAGCCCATAGTAGTCGGAGTAGGACATGCTCGAAAGGACCGAATCCTTCAGCCCCTGCGAAAGCCCGGACGAGCGAATCGCATCCTTCCAGCGGGCGAAATATCGTTCGGTAGTCTCTCCCAACCGAACCGCTTCCCGCTTAACGCCGACAACAGATCGACCAGCACAGACTTCGCGAGGCGAAATGCCGTCAAGCTGGCGAATCCTCTCAGCGTCTGCCTTTTTATCGGCTACGCCGATCAGGATGGTACCCGCACGCTTCTTTCCATTATTCGCGATAGCACAGATGGTTTTTACGACCTTGTCCATGACCGCAGGGTCGACAGTGCGCCCATCGTCAAGACGGATAATCCCTTGCTTGAGCTCGTAATGCGGAGCCTCAATTAGAGAGTTCCTGATGATGTTATCTACATCCATTGCGGTATGCTCACCATAAATGTCTTGATGGTTACCGCTGGCCATATGCGGACGAATCAGCCCCTTGATGGTGTCAATATTTTCACGTCGCTCACTCGGAGCCGTAGACCCCTTTCCAGTCTCAACTCTCTTGTCGAGGTTCGTAATGGCCTTCCTTACGCTCTCATAGTCGACGATCTTCTTATTTTCACCAAACAAGAGCTCATGGAAAGCTACGCATAGAATCGCAAATACGGCAGGAAAGGCGTTAGTTGTGGTCTTGCTGAAGATGATCGATCGGAGCTTCTTTGCAGTCCCCGATGCACAAACCTTCTGAATCTCATCAAGGCAGTACTTAAACTCGGCCGAAAATTTATCGGCGCCATATGAACTGAGCGCATCGAGCACCCTAGAGTTCTCGGAAGATCCCTTTTCATAAACGCCATCCAGGGCGGTCTTCGATCTTTCTACGAGACTCCCTCCCACAATGCACGCCGCAATGTCGGCGATACACTGCTCGTCCATAGAGTCCCGCAGGTCGGTCGACCGTAGAATTCCCTGCTCGACCCAGAATACGGCTTCAGCTTGGACGTCGTATCCATGCTTCGTCATGGGGAGGTCGACACTGATTGACGGCATCTTATCCAGGCGAATGGTGTCGTCAGAGGAGTCGCCTCGGACTTCGCATGAGAGCTCTCGAACCAGCGTCGAGAAACCATCTCGAACGCCAGCCTGCCTACGCTCCTGGTCGCTCAGTCGGTGCCCGTAGGTGTTGATCCGGGAGAAGACATCATCGATCTCCTCGTCGGTCGCCCCTCTCATTACCGAGACCGCAATCGAATAGTCGAGAAAAGTCCCGACATCTCGCGCCGAAATCACCTCGCCAGAGTTCACAGAGAAGGCCCGCTCTTCTTCGGAACGCGTATTTGCGGTCACGAATCGACTGACGTCGAAGTATCGATCATCTAGCGTCTTGAAGGCCGTTTCGATGAACGACATAATGGTATGGAGTCGCTGAAGGCCGTCTATTACCTCATATCCGCCCTCCTCCCGCTCTGCAAGAAGGATGGCCGGAATCGGATATCGCTTGAGGACGGACTCAATCAGCTTCTGCTTTTCTTCGAGGGTCCACACAAGCTTTCGCTGGTATCGGCGATTAACCCATAGCTTGTTTTCGCTGTACCAGGCATACAGGGATTGGATCGATTTCGGCTGCGAGTCCAGTTCGGCCATGCTGCGTATCTTGCCACTACGGACCCGAAGATCACAGGGTTCTGGGCAAGGTGGTCCGAAGTTGGCACGCTACTGGGACCTCTCGTGCGCATGGGAGAGCGGGTTCAGCCTGTTGACCTGTCTAGGTCACAGCCGGGCTGATGGGGGTCGTAAACTGTCGTGACCCGATCATGCGTCTGACCGCATTTGGCCAGGCGGCCCGCAGGCTTGCTGGGCGCTGACCTCAGCCAGGAGGGCTAGGAAAGCGGCGAATCCGCCCACCCCATCCACCGGAGGTTCTGACCTCGGTGTCCCCGCGCCTGACCACTTTGCGGGACTGGCCAGCGCCGGAATGGCACGCCGTGGGCGCCCTCGAACCGGTAGGGGAACGTTAACCGCCGCAGGGGCCCACCGTGACTTGTGCATCTTCTATCTATGGGCTCCGTCATGGAAGCTGGCAGCTGACCCCCACGATCGTTCATCCTGACTAGGTACGTGCCTAGAGAAGGGAGCGGCTAGTGCCGGAGCGGAGCCCACGCGGTACCTACCTGAGGATCGCCGACACGATCGAGACCGAGATCCGCAGGAACTCCACAGTGACCTTGCTTCCCTCTGAAGCTCAGCTGATGGAGGCCCACGGCGTTGGCCGGACCACGGTCCGTCGCGCCCTAGACTCCCTCGCAACCAGGGGTCTTATCACTTCGCGCCCCGGATCCGGGTGGGTTGTCGTGGGCGCCGAGCGCAAGCCCCCGGTGCTCGACCAGCTCACCACGCTGGTGCGCACGCTCGATGTCGGAGCCGACTTTCCCTCAGAGAAGGAGCTCACCGAGATAACTGGCGCCGCACGGGGCACCGTTCGACGGGCCCTCGCCCAGCTGGAGGGCGCCGGCGTTCTCGAAGTGCGTCACGGGAAGGGCCGACGCGTCCGAGCGCTTCCCGACAATCAGTCCTGACCACAATCAATGAGGAGCAGATACAACCGTGTGGGCCTACGAGCTTGCCGAATCCCTCCTGTCCACCGACCTCCCCCGCCGCTGGTCCCACTCCAAGGGGGTGGCCGGCAAGGCGCGCACCCTCGCCGACATCCTCGGCCCGGACGCCGAGTTGCTGGAGTCCGCCGCCGTCCTGCACGACGTCGGCTACTCGCCGCGGATCGTCGACACCGGATTCCACCCGCTCGACGGTGCGCGGTTCCTCCGCGCGGAGAACGTCGACGAGCGCGTCGTGCGGTTGGTCGCTCACCACTCGTGCGCGCTGCTCGAAGCGGAGGAGCGCGGCCTGCGGCAAGAACTCGAGGTGGAGTTCCCGCTGGAGGAGCCGCACCTGGTGGACGCGCTGATCTACTGCGACATGACGACGACGCCGGACGGCACCCCGACGACGACGCCCGACCGGATCGCGGAGATCGTGGGCCGGTACGGGCCCGACAGCATCGTCGGACGGTTCATCCGTCGAGCCGAGCCGACAATCGACGCAGCAGCACGCCGGATTGAGGGTCAGCTACTCCAGGCCCAGGTCAAGGTCGTCCCTGGCAAAGCCGGCGGAAGGGGAGTTGAGACGAAAGGGCGTCTCGGCCAAACTGGTGAGCAGGACACTGCGATCACTTGCTGAGGCGAGCATGACGTACGTCATCAAGGGCACGTCGAATCGAGCAGCAACCTGCGACGAGTGCGGGAAGGACGTCCAACATCCCATCCAGCTCGAAACCATCGACCTTACCGGCAACCCACTCGGTCATCGCACCTACGTCGGCGTCGACTGCGCCGCCGCCCGAACCCGCAGAAGTGCGAAGGCCGTCAAAGCCGATGCCGCACGTGCCGACCGGGAGAGGAAAGCTGATGCTCGGCGCCAAGCCGAACGGGAAGCCTTCTCCCAGCGCTACGACCAGGCCGAACTCGAATGGTTGAGAGAGACTTACGGCGTCACCACCATTGACGAAGCCTCGGAGAGAGCCGGCAAGGACTGGATAGATGTCTGGACCGAAGCCCGCGCGGCGCTCACCGAGCTCGACTGAAGCCACACCGATAGGGCGATTGCCGCTTCCTGTGACTTTCGTGGGTTCCTCAGTCAGGCTGCCTCCGCTCGTTCCCGGCGCTCCTCGGCTGTCAGGCAGTTAGCCGATGTATGGCTGCACTCGGGCGGCATCCAGTCCGTGCGTGATCCGGAGCCGCATGGACGGGTGAATATCCAAGTCGTCGAGGTCCGCCGGGTCCACCCAGCGGACCTCCTTCGACTCCGAACTCGTCCGCAGTTCGCCGCCGACAGGCCGGGCCCTGAAGCAGATGGAGAACTGCTGCCGGACCTCCCCGTCGTCGTACGCCATGACGTGCCCCGGGTCCGTGTACAGGCCCACGACGGAATCGACCTCGACGTCGATCCCCGTCTCCTCGCGCACCTCGCGCACCACCGTCTCCGCGACGGATTCCCCGATGTCGTGGCCGCCCCCGGGGAGCGCCCAGAGGTTGTTGTCGGTCTTGTGGATCAACAACAACCGTCCCGCCCCGTCGGTCACCACCGCGGTGACCGACGGCACGACGGAATTCGCCGACGGCGCGGCCGGGTCGTGGAAGTAGTCGATCCGGCTCATGCTGCGGCCTCACTTTCGAGCTGGGGCGAGGTGATGGTCCGGGCACCTTCCCAGATGCGTTCGATGCTAGCCGCGTACGTACTGAACAGCTCTCCACCGGGCACCTGCGAGAGGTGCAGGACCGGGGCCAGATAGGCGCCGACCCCGTAGACGTGGCCGTTGACGAGCAGGTCGTCGTCGGCGCGGTAGAGCGAGTTGTAGAGCGTCGTCGAGTGAAGCCGGAACTCGACTCCGGGAATCCCGAACAGCGGCGAGTAGTTGGCCAGCGCGTTCCGGATCTTGCCTGCCATGGCTGGCCCGATCCCCTCGTCCTCGCCTCTCTGCGCCACGCCAGGACTGTCGGGGTCACCCAGCACGAGCCGTACGGGCACGCCGGCCTGGGCCTTCTCCCGGATCAACCGGAAGAACAGCGGGTCCTCGGAGAGCCAGAACCCGGCATAGACCACCAGGTCGAAGTGCCGTGTCGCCTTCGCGTAGAGCGAGGTCCACAGCTCCTTCGGGACGACGGCCCGGTGGGGGTAGAGCGTCACCAACTCCGCCCGGCCGGCCTCGGCCGTCGCGCTGCTGGTCTGCTCGTCCGACCACAGGTCCGACAGGTCTCGCTGCAGCAGGTTGGCGAGCGCGTACTGGAAGCGCCGGTAGGGCCGACGTCCGTCCTTGGCCTCCACCCACCGCTCCACCGTCCGGGGGCTCGTTCCTAGCCGCTCGGCAATCTGCTCAACCGTCAACTTGGACGCGAGGATTGCCCCTCGCAGCCTCTCGTTGGCCATCGCGCCCTCCCCTGGACGACGTTGCGGCGCTTGGACGATCTGGGACGACTCGACCGTAGCGAAGTCGGAGCGTAGCCGTCCAGGCGCGCCGTGTTCCGACGGGGCCGAAGCGCCGAATCTAGTGATGCACGGTCGGAATCTCCGAACGGACGAAGCACGGGACTTGACGAAGCGTCGGCTTCTCGGCATCGTAAGAGACATGTTCAACATGTCTCGCATAGCGAGGCTGGCGAGCTGACAGCCCTTCTTTGGGCTGCCCTGAGCTGCACAAACGCACTACTCAACAACTCAAGAGAACGATCCACCACCGCAGTCCGTCCGTGACCACACCGGTCGGGGTGAGTGGAGACCAGTCGGTAGAGAAGGGGCGCACGCCCTGACACCTCGGCCCGCCCTCCAGACGGCGGGCCGTACATGGGACACGCAGCCGACTCAAAAGACCGACGCGGCCGACCTTTCCGCCGGCGACGACCTCCGGGAGCGATCTCCCCGGAGCGAGCTGCACCGCGTCCAGCTGAGACCGAACCCCCTGCTTCACCAGTGACCACGGCCCTCGACACCCCCTCGCAGCCATGACTGCGGGGCGGGTGTCGGGGGCCGTGGCTGCTCGTGACGTTCGAGTGGCCAGGGCCCGCATGAAGCGGCCGCCGCGCATTCCTTGGCCGGGCGCGCGGCGGCCCCGGGCCCGCCCCCAACTGAGAAGAGGCAGACCCGTGAGGTCGATTGTTGCAGGGCAGACGGCCCTGACGGAGGACGAGTTCGCCGAGCTGGCGCTCGGTGTGGACTCGGACTTCACCCAGTTGTTCACCGGGGTGCCCGGTGAGAGCGAGACCGAGCGCGAAGCACGGATGGACGCCGCGGCCAGCATCATCGCGGACCTGCGTCGGGAGGACCCGGAGCTGGCCGCCTACGCCGAGCGTCTGCTGCGGTCGGCGCCGGTGCCGCTGCGGCGCCGAGCCGTCGTCCGCCGCGCGGCGAGCACCGTCCGGGTGGCGGCGTGAACGGCAACGGGTTCACCGCGCTCACGGCCGCCGTGAGCGTGCTCACGGGCCGCTCACCGCAGGCGGATCGGGGGCCGCGATGACGACCTCGATGAGTCCCGCGCAGATCCGCTCGGCGGAGCGGGCGCTGACCGCGGGGACGTGGGCGATCACGTTCGGCGCGGTCCTCTACAGCGTGCTCACGGTGACCCCGCTCATGGCCGGCCACAGCCCGAAGGGCTGGGAGTGGACGGCGCCGATTCTGCCGCTGGTCGTGGACGCGGCAGTGGTGATCGTGGTGCGGATGGACGCCACGCTCGCCCGGCTGAACGGCGACGGCGGGCGCTGGCCGGTGGTCCTGCGCTGGATGACCGGCCTGATGACGGTGCTGCTCAACGTGGGTCTGTCCGCCCTGGACCGGGACGGCGTCGGGGTGGCGGTCCACGCGGTGGCGCCGCTGCTGCTGATCGTCACGGCCGAGACCTCGCTCGCCTACCGGCGCGCGATCGGCGCCGCGCTGGCCGCCCGTGAGGCCGATGAGCGGGCCGAGCGCGAACTGCGCGAACAGCGGGCCGAGGCCCGGCGTCGGGAGGAGCGGGCCGAGCGGATCGCCCGGTTCGAGGCCGCCGAGCGGGCCGAGCGTGAGCGCCGTGAGCACGACGCCCTGCTCGCCCGTGAGCAGCGTGAGCACGACGCGAGCATGGCCCGCGACGAGCGCGAGGAGACCGCCCGCCGGGAGGCCGCGGCGCGCGAGGAGGAGGCCCGGCGGGAGGCCGCCGTGCGGGCCGAGCGTGAGCGGCGTGAGCACGCCGCTCGGGCCGAGCGTGAGCGGGGTGAGCGGGAGGCCGCCGAGCGGGCGCGCGCGGAGTTGCTGTCCGTCGGCCCGGCCGCCGAGAAGCTGCCGGAGGAGCGGGCCCGGGAGGTCGCCGCGGCTGCCGCCGAGGCCGGGTTGCCGCAGCGCCAGGCGGTGGAGCTGACCGGCTGGTCCGTCGGCTGGATCGCCGCCCGCTACAAGGAACACCCCGCCGTCCGGCCCGCCCTGCACGCCGTCCCCACCACGACCGCCGAGGAGCAGGCATCGTGACCAAGCCCGTGTCCGACCCGCAGTTCATCACCTACATGGCCGCCTTCCAGGCCGCGACGGAGCACACCGCCACCTGCGAGTCGTGCCAGGACGAGCAGCCGTGCCCGGTCGGCGACCCGATCCACCGCGTCTTCCTCGCCGAGAAGGCCGCCTGGGAGGGTGAGCAGAGGTGAAGGCGATCACTTCCCTGCCGCTGGTCGGCACCGTCCGCCGCGACGGCATCACGTACCGCGTCGCCGACCCCGTGCCGCTGGACGTGGTCAGCGGCCTGATCCGCGAGTCGTGGTGCTCGCGCCTGGTCGTCACCGACGCCCGGAGCGGCGGCGCCTGCCCCGGCGAGTTCACCGCGATGTGCGTGGTCGACGGCGAGCCGTTCGTCCTCGTCGGCCGCATCAGGCAGCGCTGATGTTCAGCCGCGCCCCGAAGCCGCCCCAGTCCCGCCAGCAGCGGCGCGCGAAGGCCGTCCGCGAGGCGGACCGCGCCGGAAAGCGCCAGATCGACTCCCACCGCACCAGCCGGTCCACCACCGCCTGGCACCGCGCCGAGTCCCCCCGCGCCTGGTGGCGCCCCTCCTGACCCACTCCCCGACGCC
>NZ_BAAAKJ010000186.1:17027-21493 GCF_039527695.1 Kitasatospora putterlickiae | reverse complement strand
ATCCTCTCTGACCTGGGAGTTTCCATGGGCTATCTGCTGAGCCTGTTCCTCGTCCTCCTCGACGCCGCGATCGCCGGCATCGCCGTCCGCGAGCTGATCCGCCGGGGGCCGAACCGATGACAACCCCGCACAACGACAACTCCGCGTGGGACAACGACCTGGCCGACGTCCTGCAGAGGCTCGTCGCCTCCGCCCCGTCGGCCCCGCCCGTTCCGCCGATGCCCTCCACCCCGCCGATGCCGCCAGTGCCGCCGACGGTCCCGCCCCAGTCCCCGCCCGGCCCGGTCGACGCCGAGCCGGTGGTCGCCGAGTGGTGGCGCAAGTCCGGCCCGACCCCGCCGCCCGTGCACACCCCGGTCCCGCTCGGCGGCGACCAGCCCACCGGACGGCCCTCCTTCGAGGCCGCCGCGCAGGCGTTCTGGGCCCCCGTCGGCCAGATCCTGTCCGAGCAGGTCCCGACGATCGCCTCGCAGGTCGGGCAGCAGGTCGGCCAGCTCCTGACCGAGACCGAGGCCCAGCGCGCGGCCCGCGAGCAGATCCAGTACGAGGCCCTGATCGCCTCCCAACGCGCCCTGCGTGACGCCCAGTTCGCCGCCGCCGGCGAGACGGCCCAGCAGCGCGCCGAACGCCACCGCGTCGAGGCCGTCCTCGACCCGGGCCACCGCCGCGACGACCTGGTCGGGATGGTCGACCTGCTCACCGAACGGATCGGCGAGACCCCCGAGGAACGCGCCGCCCGGCGGGAGGCCGAGCACGAGCTGGACCGGCAGCGGGCCCGCGCCCGGGAGGACGCCGCCCTGGCCGCCGCCGGGGAAACGCCCGAGCAGCGCACCCGGCGCCACCGCGAGCAGCGGCTCGCCGACCAGCGCGAGGCCCGCACCCGGGCCCGCCGCCAGCGCCGCCGCGCCGCCCGCACCACCGGCCCGTCCGACCGAACCCGACACTTCCGCCGTTGGTGCGTCCTCACCGCGATCAGCGCCACCGGCGGCTACACGACCGGCCTCGTCTCGCTGATCGCCCCGGGCGGGCCCTTCGTCGGCCTGCTCGTCGCCGCCTTCGGCTGGGCCCTGGACCTTCAGGTCCGCGACCGGGGCCGCCAGCGCGTCTCCGAGGTCACTGGCCCCTTCCCGTTGATCACCCTCGTCGCCCTGCGTGTCCCGGTCGCCTCCGGCCTCGCCGTCGCGCTCGGCCTCGACCCCGTCTTCACCGCCCTGCCCCTCTACTGACCTTCGCCGAAGGAGCACACCACCATGAGTAGCCTCATCGCGATGGGCGCCGGCGGCGCCGCCACCGTCACCACCATGTACCTGTACGTCGGCATCCGGGGCAAGAACAAGATCAAGGTCGAGGACGAGCACGTCCCCTACTGGTCCTTCGGCATCGGCCTCCTGAGCGCCAACGCCG
The DNA here is from genome assembly GCF_039527695.1 of Kitasatospora putterlickiae. NCBI lineage: Bacteria > Bacillati > Actinomycetota > Actinomycetes > Kitasatosporales > Streptomycetaceae > Kitasatospora > Kitasatospora putterlickiae. The sequence goes on along the minus strand of NZ_BAAAKJ010000186.1, from coordinate 20,089 downwards.
GCACGGCCTTCCAGCAGCTCAGCGGTGTCGGCGAGCAGCTCGGCGCCTCCTTCCAGGGCAACGCCGCGCTGGGGGACTGGCAGACCGGCGCGACCGCCGCCCTCCTCACGATCGCGGTGTTCGGGCTCAAGCCCAGGCCGTGGAAGGACGCCCTGTGCGGGGCGATCGCCCCGTCCCTCTACGCCTCCGCCGGCGGCTTCTGGGCCATCCCCGCGTCCGTCCTCAGCGGCCTGATCAACTCGTTCATCGGCTGACCGCGATGGAGAAGATCTTCCCCACCGAGAAGCTGAGCGCGACCCTGATGTACCCCTTCACCGGCCTGGCCGCCGGGACGCCTGTCCTCGTCCGCAAGCTGATGGCCCCCTGGCGCGAGCGGCGCGCCGAGACCGCCGGGCTCAAGGCCAAGCAGGACCAGATCGCCGCCCTGGCCGCTGAGGCCGCCGAGGCCACGTTCGCCAGGAAGCTCGCGGGCGAGCCCGACGCGGCCAAGCGCGCCGCGATGCTCCAGGCCTGGGAGGCCGCGCAGGTCACGGCACGCCAGATCGAGCTGGAGCGCGCCAAGGCCGACCGCAAGGCCAAGCGCGGCAAGCTCGGCGACGCCGCCGGCGCGGCGGCCCTGATGCTGATCGTCGGCGGCCCGCTCATCTGGTCCCTCGTCGGTCCCTGGGTCCGGCCCGGGATCGGCCTGGTCATAGGAGGGTGGTGGATCGCCGCGCTCATCCACGCCCCCACCCCCGTGAAGGCCTCCAAGCCCGACACGGAGGAGGACGTGGACGAGGACTTCGACGACCTGGCCCCCGGCGCCGCCACCGAGGCCGACCAGGAGCAGCCCGAGCCGTCCTCCTCCGCCCTCTCCTCCGACCAGCTGGTGGCCACGATCGAGCGCATGGTCGCGATCCGCGCCCAGGCCGACGGCGGCGCCGGGAAGGTTCACCTCTCCGAGGTCCTCGAAAGCCTCCAGCGCCACGGCCTCTACCCGGGCCTCGACGGCCGCGATTTCGGGGCCCTCGCGCGGGCCGCCGGCCTGCCCGTCGAGAGGGGCCTTCGCGTGAAGGGCCGCGGGGTCTCCGTCGGCCTCACCGCAGCGGCCATGAAGGCCCACCTCGGCCACACCCCCCGGCTGCCGCCCGAGGCGGTCGCCGACAACACCCCCGCCGCCGCCTGACCAACCGGCTCCCAGCGGCCCGCCCTGAGCCCCCGTCCACACCCACCGGACGGGGGCTCTCCCGGACGCCCACAGCCCCTTCCCGAACCCCTCTCCCCCGCTCCGCCCCCAACCCTCTCCCGCCCGGCAACACCCGCCCCCTGACCTGCGACAACAACACAGCAACACCCCCAGCAACACCCCGGCAACACACCCTCGGCAACACCACCCCGGAGGGAGAACCCCGCCATGTGGCAGAGCATCGTCGCGATCGTCGGCACCCTCGCCGGAGCCATCACCACCGGCCTGGTCCAGCAGCGCGGCGCCCGCGCCGCGCGGGAGGCCGACCGGGCCGACGCCGCCCGCGCCCAGCGCGCCCAGGCCGTCACCGCGCTCCTGGCCGCCCTCGCCGACCACCGCCTCGCGATGGTCCTGCGCGAGGAGGCCCGCCTCGACCAGGGCACCGGCTCCCCCGCCTACACCGCCGCCCGGGACCGCAGCCACCGGACCCGATCCGCCGTCACCGCCCCGCACACCAACCTCGCGATCCTCGCCCCCGACCTCGCCCCCGCCGCACAGACCGCCGTCAACGCCACCTACGCCATCCGCGGCGCCCGCGACGCCGACGTCCTGGAGACCCGCCGGGCTGCCGCCGCCCAGGCCACCGACGACCTGATCACCGCAGCCCAGTCCTGACCCGCCGCCGCCTGAAAGAGAACTGAATGACCACCGAGCACGACGACCCGTACGGCACCTGGGGCGACGAGGGCGACATCGACGGGCCGACCCACGCCGAGGAGAAGGCGTTCGAGATCGCACTCGATGTCGCCGACGAGCAGCGCCGTGCCGAGGAGGAGCGGGCCGCTGACCCGCAGCCTGGCCACACCGAGATGTGCGAGGGCTGCCACGGCACCGGCGACGGTTACGAGGACGAGGTCTGGGACGACGACACCGGCGACGTCGTCACCGCCGAGTACGACCGCTGCCCCGAGTGCGGCGGCTGCGGCTACTACGACTGCGACGGCACCTGCGAGTTCGCCCAGGACCCCGACGCGTTCTGACCCGGCCTGCCCGACCGACTGTGCCGCCCACGCCCCGCCCCAGCCGGCGACATGGGGCGCGGGCGGTTCGGGGGACGGACAGACCCGCTCCCACCCGCACAGCACGAAACCCCACACCAACCACCGTTTCCTGGCAGAGACCGGTTGGTGCGGGGCCGTGCATCCCAACACAGACGGGACCAAGCATGCCCGGAAACATCCCCGCCCCGCAGCCCGTCTGCGAGGCCACCCTGCTCGGCGACGCCGGCCCCTGCGAAGGCCCGCGCGACGCCGTGACCATCCTCGACCGCCACGGCACCTCCACCAAGGCCTGCGTGCCCCACGGCATCCGCCTGCACGCCAGCCTCACCGACGCGCACGTCCTGCCCGGCAGCGTCCCCGGCGCGGACACCGAGGTCCGCGAACGCTCCCGCACCACCTCCGCGTTCGCCTGGCTCGACCACCACCAGCCGCCCGACTGGGACAAGCGGTGACCAAGCGGACTTCGCCGCTCGGCGACACCGGCGGTCTGTGGCAGGCCGTGGTCGCCGAAGCCGCCGGCCGCTGCCAGTGCCGCGGCACCTGCGGAAAGGCCCACGGCAAGGACGGTGGGCGCTGCCCCGCCGGCCATGGCGGCTACGTCCGCCACGGCACCGGTCCCGTGCTGTTGCTCGCCGCACCCGCCGAGCCGGACGGCCTGCTGCTGCCCGCGCACCGCGCCGCCGCCCTGCCGAAGCGGGAGCTGGCCGCGTGGTGCCCGGCCTGCCACGACGCCACCCGCCACCACGCCCGCGCCGCCCGGCAGTCCTCCGCCCCGGCCGCCGGGCCGGCTCCCCCTCGCGGCGTAGCGGCCGTCCACCGGCGGAGCGACGTGCCGG
>NZ_BAAAKJ010000186.1:8721-16959 GCF_039527695.1 Kitasatospora putterlickiae | reverse complement strand
CGGCCCGCGCCCGGCATCGCCCGGGTGCGGGCCGCCCCGCTCCGTACGAAAGGAGCCACACATTGAGCGCTGAGTCCGCGCACCCGAACGTGATCCCGTTCCGGCCCGAACCCGCCGAGATCAAGGCCGCCGAACAGGCCGTCATCGGCGCAGCCCTGCTCGACCCCGTCCAGATCCCCGCGCTGGCCGCCCAGCTCGGCGACCCCGGCGCGTTCTACCACCCCGCGCACGAGACGATCTGGCGTGCCATCACCCGCATGGCCGGCGGGGAGCGGCCGGTGGACCCGCTGCTGCTGACCGGTGTCCTGCGCGCGCAGGGCGACCTCGGGCGCGTCGGCGGGCCCGGCTACCTGCACGCCTGCATCGAGGCCACCCCGACCGCGGCGAACGGTGACTACTACGCCGAGGTCGTGCGCGTGGCCGCCGAGCGCCGGCGGATCAACACCGCGACCAGCCGTCTGGCTCACATGGCTGGCGACGGTGGGGCCGACCTGGACGATGTGCGCGCCGCCGCCCTGGCCGCGCTCGCCGACCTCGCCACCGGCGAGAGCTGGCTCGACCCCGTCCCGCTCGGCTCCCACGGCACCCTGCCGACCTTCCCCGTCCACGCCCTCCCGGCGTGGGTCGGCGCCTACGTGGAGGCGGTGGCGGAGTTCACCCAGACCCCGCCCGACATGGCCGCCACCATGGGCCTCGCCGCGCTGTCGACGGCCGCCGGCGGGCGGGTCGGGGTGGAGATCCGTCCCGGCTGGCGCGAGCAGTCCAACCTCTACCTGGTGTGCGCCATGCCCCCGGCCAGCCGCAAGTCCGACGTCTTCGCCTCCATGACCGCACCGGTCTACCGCGTCGAGGACGAGCTGCGCGCCGACGCCCGGGCCCGGATCATCGAGGCCGAGACCGCCAAGGAGACCGCGCTCGCGGAGGTCGACGCGCTCATGGCCAGGGCCCGCAAGAACCCCGACCTCGACCGCGCGCACCTGGTCGCCGAGATCTCCGGCGCCCGGATGCTGGCCGACGAGATCGTGGTCCCGCCCAGCCCGCGCCTCACGCTGTCCGGGGACATCACCCCCGAGACCGTCACCCACCAGCTCGGCGTGCACCGCTGCCTGGCCGCGCTCTCCCCCGAAGGCGACCTGTTCGACAGCATCGTCGGCCGCTACAGCAGCAAGCCGAACCTGGGCGTGTTCCTCCAGGCCCACAAGGGCGAGCGCCTGCAGGCCGACCGGATCACCCGCGAGCAGCCCACCGTCGACAAGCCCGCGCTGACGATCGGCGTCACCCCGCAGCCCGCCGTGCTCCAGGAGCTCGGCGCCGCCCCGGGCGCCCGGGACCGTGGCCTGCTCGCCCGCTTCCTGTACTCCCTGCCGCCCTCCAACCTCGGCTACCGCAAGATCCGCACCACCCCCATTCCGGAGCAGGTCGCCGCCGCCTACGACCTGCGCCTCACCGCGCTCCTGCACACGCTCACCGCCCTCGACGAGCCGGTCACCGTCACGATGACCGAGGCCGCCGACCTCGCCGTGGAGAAGCTCCAGGAGAAGTTCGAGGTCCAGCTCCGCCCGGACGAACCGCTCGCCCACATCAAGGACTGGGCCGGCAAGCTCGTCGGCCACATCGCCCGCATCGCCGTCCTCCTCCACCTCGCCGACCACGTCACCAACGACTGGCGCGCGCCCCTCCAGGCCGCCACCGTCGAGCGGGCCGCCGAGATCGCCGAGTACTACACCGCCCACACCCTCGCCGTCTTCGACCTCATCGCCGCCGACCCCGCCACCGAGGACGCCCACGCCCTCCTCCAATGGCTCCGCCGCCCGAAGAAGGACGGCACCCACCGCACCCACCTCAAGGCCCACGACGCCGTCGCCAGCAGCCGCCGCTTCAAGAAGGTCGCCGACGTCGAACCCGCCCTCGCCCTCCTCGAACAGCACGGCTGGCTCCGCACCGACCAGCACGCGCCCACCGGCCAGCGAGGCCGCCCGCAAGCCGTCACGTTCCGTGTCCACCCCGCCGCGAACACGCCCATGGACGGGACCGAGACCCAGTAACCGTCAGGGATGTCAGGGCAAAGCTCTGACCAGCCAAAACGGCTCTGGACACGGCGTCAGGGATTGTCAGGGATGTCAGGGAAACAGCCCCTTTCCCTGACATCCCTGACAATCCCTGACGCCCTGCCAAGAGCCAAAGCCGCAGGTCAGCGTTTTCCTCTGACATCCCTGACACTTTCCGCCCTCCACCTCCGTCTGCGAGAGGGTCCACCACACTCCGCGTTCACCATCCGAACCTCTCGCCGGAGGTATCCGCATGCCCGCAAGGGGCCAACGCGGCGGTACCGCAACGGTCGTCCGCCCCCTCCCCGACCGCTACCTCGAACCCGAGGACATCGCCCGGATCTTCGGCGTGCCGCTGGAGACCGTCTACCAGTGGCGCCGCAGGCGCACGGGGCCGCCCGGCTTCCGGGTCGGTCGGCACGTCCGCTACCACCCCCAGGCCGTCGCCGAATGGGCGGCCGAGCAGAACGAACAGGCGGCTTGATCAATGGCAGGACACATCCAGGACCGCTGGTACAAGACCGAGCCCGGCCCCAACGGCAAGCCGCGCCGCGTCCGCACCGACCGCTACGGCACCGGCAAGCGCTACCGCGCCCGCTACGTCGGCCCCGACGGCACGGAGAAGTCCAAGTCCTTCCCGGACCGTCAGAAGCGGCTGGCCGAGGACTGGCTGACCCGGATCGAGGCCGACATGTCGCGCGGCCAGTACGTCGACCCGAAGGCGGCTCGGGTCACCTTCAAGCAGTACGCGGAGAAGTGGCTGGAGTCACAGCACACCGACCTCAACACCCGGGCCTCGGTGCACGCCCAGATCCGTCGGCACGCGATCCCGTACCTGGGCCCGCGCCCGATGGACTCGTTCCTGCCGTCCCACATCCGGGAGTGGCTGGCGGAGTTGGAGAAGGCGGTCCCGGCGTCGTCGTACCGCCGGGTCATCTTCGGGAGCGTCTCCGGCATCTTCACGGCGGCCGTCGAGGACCAGCTGCGAACGACGAACCCATGCCGTTCCCGGTCGGTCACCGCCCCCGGCCGGGCGCCGGGGCGGGTCCGTCCGTGGCTGGCGGACCGAGTGGACGCCGTGCGTGCGGGTCTGCCGGAACGGTACCGAGCGATGGCGGACGCCGGCGGCGGATGCGGACTGCGGCAGGGGGAGATCTTCGGCCTCCCGGTCGACGAGATCGGGTTCGACACCGGATGGCTGCACGTCGGCTACCAGGTCAAGGTCATCGGCGGGCGTCTGGTGTTCGCCCCACCGAAGCGCGGGAAGGTCCGGGACGTACCGCTCCCCACGCAGGTCGGTCGCCTCTTCAAGGCCCATATGAAGGCGTTCCCGCCGGACGAGGTGACGCTGCCGTGGCTCACCCCGGACGGTCCCCCGGTGACGAAGCGGCTGCTCTTCTCCCGAGAAGGAGGTGGGCCGGTGCGGCGGGCCGACTTCAACACGTACGCGTGGAAGCCCGCTCTCGTCGCGGCCGGTGTCATCCCCGAGCCCGAGAAGGGGAAGCGGCACCAGGCGTCCCGGGAGGACGGCATGCACGCCCTCCGGCACTTCTACGCCACCGTCCTGCTGGACGCCGGCGAGAACGTGAAGGCGCTGAGCAAGTACCTGGGGCACAGCGACCCCGGGTTCACCCTGCGGGTCTACACCCACCTGATGCCGAGCAGCGACGGCCGGACCCGCCGGGCCGTCGACCGGCTCTACGAAACGCTCGGATGGGCCACCGATCCGATGCCTGACGGCCCACAGACGGCCCAGGCGGACTGAAGTGGTCCCCGGGTCGGCGGTTGCGCACCGCCGACCCGGGGGCCTCACTCAGCCCAAAACCCACCCTGACCTGCGACTACAGCACCTGAAGGTTCTTGCGCAGCTCGAACGGGGTGACCTCGGAGCGGTACTCCTCCCACTCCTGCTTCTTGTTGCGCAGGAAGAAGTCGAAGACGTGCTCGCCGAGGGTTTCGGCGACGAGTTCGCTGCGCTGCATGAGGTCGATCGCCTCGCCGAGGTTCTGGGGCATGGGCTGGATGCCGAGGGCGCGGCGTTCGGCGTCGGTGAGGGCCCAGACGTCGTCGTCGGCGCCGGGCGGGAGTTCGTAGCCCTCCTCGATGCCCTTGAGGCCGGCGGCGAGGGTGACGGCGTAGGCGAGGTAGGGGTTGCAGCCGGTGTCGAGGGAGCGGACCTCGACGCGGGTGGAGCCCTGCTTGCCCGGCTTGTACATCGGGACGCGGATCAGCGCGGAGCGGTTGTTGTGGCCCCAGCAGATGTAGGAGGGGGCCTCGCCGCCGGCGCCGGCGGTGCGCTGGGAGCCGCCCCAGATCCGCTTGTAGGAGTTCACCCACTGGTTGGTGACGGCGGCGGTCTCGGCGGCGTGCCGCAGCAGGCCGGCGATGAAGGAGCGGCCGACCTTGGAGAGCTGGTACTCGGCGCCGGACTCGTGGAAGGCGTTGCGGTCGCCCTCGAAGAGCGAGAGGTGGGTGTGCATGCCCGAGCCCGGGTGGTCGGAGAACGGCTTGGGCATGAAGCTGGCGTAGACGCCCTGCTCCAGCGCGACCTCCTTCATCACCAGCCGGAAGGTCATGATGTTGTCCGCGGTGGAGAGCGCGTCGGCGTACCGCAGGTCGATCTCCTGCTGGCCGGGGGCGCCCTCGTGGTGGGAGAACTCCACCGAGATGCCCATCGACTCCAGCATGGTGATCGCCTGGCGGCGGAAGTCGTGGCCCACCCCGCGCGGCGTGTGGTCGAAGTAGCCGGACTGGTCGGCGGGGATCGGGGCGGTGCCGTCACCGGGCAGGTTCTTCAGCAGGAAGAACTCGATCTCGGGGTGGGTGTAGAAGGTGAAGCCCTGGGCGGAGGCCTTCTCCAGGGTGCGCTTCAGCACGAACCGCGGGTCGGCGTAGGAGGGCGAGCCGTCCGGCATCAGGATGTCGCAGAACATCCGGGCGGTGCCCGGGGTCTCCGAGCGCCACGGCAGGATCTGGAAGGTGGTCGGGTCCGGCTTGGCGATCATGTCGGACTCGTAGACCCGGGCGAAGCCCTCGATCGCCGAGCCGTCGAAGCCGATGCCCTCCTCGAAGGCCTGCTCCAGTTCGGCCGGCGCCACCGCGACCGACTTCAGGAACCCCAGGACGTCGGTGAACCACAGCCGGACGAACCGGATGTCACGCTCTTCGAGCGTCCGAAGCACGAACTCCTGCTGCTTGCCCATGAGGACAGTCTCACCTCTGCTCTTTACGTTCGTGTTACGCCCTGGAGCCGCCCGGAAGCGGTTGTCCCCATCATGGCGGATCCCCGCCGCCGGGCGCAGTGGCGACCCCGGCCGAGACATTGCGTCAGTTCGACGATTAGACTCGGTGGCATGCCCAATCTCCGTCTCGCCCTCTGCCAGACCGACCCGTGGGTCGGTGACATCGCACGCAACAGCGATGAGGTGGTGCACTGGACCAAGCAGGCCGCCGAGGCCGGTGCCCAGCTGGTCGCGTTCCCCGAGATGGTCCTGACCGGGTACCCGGTCGAGGACCTCGCGCTGCGCCGCTCGTTCGTCGAGGCGTCGCGGGCCGGGCTGGTCGAGCTGGCCGCGCGGCTCGCGGCGGAGGGGCTCGGCGAGGTGCCCGTGGTGGTGGGGTACCTCGGACGTTCCGAGCAGGCCTCGCCGCGGTTCGGGCGGCCGGCCGGCTCGCCGCAGAACTGCGCCGCCGTGCTGTTCCGGGGCGAGGTGGCCACCCGGTTCGCCAAGCACCACCTGCCGAACTACGGCGTGTTCGACGAGTACCGCTGGTTCGTCCCCGGCGACCAGCTGCCGGTGGTGCGGCTGCACGGGGTGGACGTCGCGCTGGCGATCTGCGAGGACATCTGGCAGGACGGCGGCCGGGTGACCGCCGCCCGCGAGGCCGGGGCGGGCCTGCTGCTGGTGATCAACGGTTCGCCGTACGAGCGGAACAAGGACGACGCCCGGCTGGAGCTGGTCCGCCGCCGGGCCGCCGAGGCGGGCTGCGCGCTCGCCTACGTGAACATGGTCGGCGGCCAGGACGAGCTGGTCTTCGACGGCGACTCGATCGTGGTCGCCCCGGACGGCGAGGTGCTGGCCCGCTCGCCGCAGTTCGAGGAGCACCTGCTGGTGCTGGACCTCGACCTGCCGGCCGCGAGCGGCGACCACACCGACGGGCTGCTGCTCGCCGACGGCCTGCACCTGGTCCGCGCCGAGCTGGGCGGCGAGCCCGCGCCGGCGCCCGCCGCGCCGGTGTCCGCCGGGGTCGCGCCGCGGATCGGCGACGAGGCGGAGATCTGGTCCGCGCTGGTCTCCGGCACCCGGGCCTACGTCCGCAAGAACGGCTTCCGCTCGGTGCTGATCGGCCTGTCCGGTGGCATCGACTCGGCCGTGGTGGCCGCCCTCGCGGTGGACGCGATCGGCGCCGCGAACGTGTACTGCGTCTCGATGCCGAGCCACTACTCCTCGCAGCACTCCCGGGACGACGCCGCCGAGCTGGCCCACCGCACCGGGCTGAACTTCCGCACCGTGCCGATCGCCCCGATGTTCGACGCCTACATGGCGGCCACCGAGCTGACCGGCCTGGCCGAGGAGAACCTGCAGTCCCGGCTGCGCGGCACCCTGCTGATGGCGATCTCCAACCAGGAGGGGCACATCGTGCTCGCGCCCGGCAACAAGAGCGAGCTGGCGGTCGGCTACTCGACCCTGTACGGCGACTCGGTCGGCGCGTACGGCCCGATCAAGGACGTCTACAAGTCGCTGATCTTCCGGCTGGCCCGCTGGCGCAACGAGGAGGCCGAGCGGCTCGGCGAGGTGCCGCCGATCCCGGAGAACACCATCTCCAAGCCGCCGTCCGCCGAGCTGCGGCCGGACCAGAAGGACACCGACTCGCTGCCCGACTACGACCTGCTGGACACCGTCCTCGACCTCTACGTCGAGGGCGACCAGGGCCGGGACGCGATCGTGGCGGCGGGCTTCGACCCGGCCGTGGTGGACCGGGTGGTGCGGCTGGTGGACACCGCCGAGTACAAGCGGCGGCAGTACCCGCCGGGCCCGAAGATCTCGGTCAAGGGCTTCGGCCGGGACCGCCGGCTGCCGATCACCAACCGGTGGCGCCAGGGCTGATCAGAGGCTAGTAGCGGTAGGTGGCGGCCACCGCGAGGTGGTCGCTGCCGTCCCGCTCCAGGGTCCGCGAGTCGGTGGGCTCCAGCCCGCCCTTGCTCATGATCTGGTCGATCCGGGCCATCGGGAGGGACGCCGGCCAGCTGAAGCCGAAGCCGTCGCCGGCCGCGCCCTGGGCGGAGCGCATCTGCGAGGTGACCGGCGCCAGGCTGCGGTCGTTCATGGTGCCGTTGAGGTCGCCGAGCAGCAGCACCTTCTTCAGCGGCTCGGCCTCGATGGCGTCGCCGAGCAGCTGGGCGCTGACGTCCCGCTGGTTGACGGTGAACCCGCCCTCCGCCTTGAGCCGGACCGACGGCAGGTGCGCGACGTACACCGCGACCGGGCCCTTCGGGGTGTCCACCTGGGCCCGGAACGCCCTGGTCCAGCCCATCTTGATGTCGACCACCTGGACGTCGCCGATCGGGTACTTGGACCAGAGCCCGACGGTGCCCTCCACGGCGTGGTACGGGTAGCTGTCGGCCAGCTCGGACTCGTAGGTGCGCAGCGGCCGGCCGGCCAGCTCCTGGAGCGCGACGATCTGCGCGCCGGAGTCCTCCAGCATCCGCGCGGTGCCCTGGGGGTCGGCGTTGACGGCGGCGACGTTGTGGCTGACCACCGTGAAGTCGCCGGTGCCGCCGCCCTTGTCGGTGAGCGCGCCGCCGAACATGTTGGCCCAGATCACCGTCGGCACCAGCAGCGCGAGCAGCGCGGTGGCGGAGCGGCGCAGCAGGGCGGGGACGAGCAGCACGGGTACGGCCAGGCCCACCCAGGGCAGGAAGGTCTCCAGCAGGCTGCCGAGGTTGCCGGCGCTGTTCGGCACCTCGGCGTGGAAGGCCATCAGGGCGCCGGTGAGCAGGGCCAGGACGGCGAGCAGCAGGCCGCGCCGCCAGGTGGTGGCGCCGCGGGCGTCGCGGCCCCAGCCGCGCACCCCGAGGAACCGGGCCGCGGGGCGCCGGCCGGATTCCGGGTCGTCGGCCTCCGCCGTGGACACCCGGTCCGCCCTGTACGCCTGCGCCATGCCGTGGCTCCCGTTCGTTCGCGCCGTC
>NZ_BAAAKJ010000186.1:7632-8698 GCF_039527695.1 Kitasatospora putterlickiae | reverse complement strand
CCCGTCCGGCGCCGGCCGCCGCCGGGTGGCGGAGGGCGTGCCGGACCGGTGCGGGTTTGGTCGGATTCCCGGCTCAGCCTATGCCGGGACAGACGTCCGATCGGGAGGCCGGGGTTCCGGCGTGGCCCGGTTGGTGAGCCAGGACACTGGCCGGGGACGGGCGGGGCGACCGGGGGCGCTCAGGCGGGGACGCTCAGGCGGGAACGGGTGGCCGCAGGGCCGGGCCGGCCAGGCCGCCGAGCAGGGCGTCGACCATGCGTTCGGCCAGCCCGGGGTCGTCCAGGTCGGAGTCGTCCCACAGGACGCTGCGGGCCAGGATCGGGCCGATCAGCAGGTCGCCGAGGAGTTCCTCGTCGAGGTCGGCGCGCAGTTCGCCCTCGGCGACGCCCCGGCGGATGACGTCCCGGACGGCCTGCCGGCGCGGCACGATCACCCGTTCGCGGTAGGCGGCGTGCAGTTCGGGCCAGCTGTGCATCTGGCCGAGCGCCGCCTTGAGCACCCAGCGGGACCGCTTGGCGAGCCCGCGCAGCCGCATGTACTCGATCATCGAGACCAGGTCGCCGCGCAGCGAGCCGGTGGGCGCGGGCAGCGGCTCCTCCAGCCTGCTGACCATGTCGACCAGCAGCGCCTCCTTGTTGGACCAGCGCCGGTAGATGGTGGCCTTGCCCACGCCGGCGGCGGTGGCGATGCCCTCGATGGTCAGCTCGGGCAGGCTGGTGCCGGCCGCCATCTGCTCCTCGACGGCGGCGAAGATCGCCTGCTCGGCGGCCTCGCTGCGGGGTCTGCCCCGGCGCGGGCCGGTGCAGGTCGGCGCGGCCGCCGGCTCGGTCTTCATCTCACATCTCCCGGTGGTGGGGCCCCCGGCCCGGAGGAGGGGGTGGGGGTCGCACGCGTTCATGGGCCCCGTCACCGGCGGGTTTCCGGGTGACAGGGCCCATTCTCGCTCAGCGCGGTCGCGGCCCGGGACCGGCGCGGCTCGTGTGCCGGCGGATTGCGCGCGGGCTCGGACGGTGGCGGGTCAGGCGTCCGCGGCCGCCGGCCGGCGGGCCGGCCCCGTCGTGCCGTG
>NZ_BAAAKJ010000186.1:0-7571 GCF_039527695.1 Kitasatospora putterlickiae | reverse complement strand
CCGTCCCCGTCGTGCCGGACACGCCGGGCGCCCCGGGCGGACCGGCGGGTCCGCCGGCCGGGGCCTTGCCGGGCAGCAGGTACCAGGCCAGCACCGCCCCGGCCACGGTGATCCCGGCGGACAGCGCGGCCACCACGTGCATGGCGTGGATGAAGGCGTCGTTGGCCGGGACGATCAGTTCCTTGCCCTGGTCGCCGAGCCGGGCGGCGACGGCCAGGGTGGCCTCCAGCGACTCGCCGGCCTTCGCCCGCAGCTCCTCGGTGGGCAACCGGGCGAGCCGGTCGGACATCCCGTCGCGGTAGACGGTGGACAGCACCGCGCCGAGCACCGCGACCCCGAGCGAGCCGCCGACCTGGCGGAAGGTGTTGTTGACGGCCGAGCCGGCGCCCGCCTTCTCCCGGGGCAGCGAGCTCATGATCGAGACGGTGATCGGCGGCATGACGTGCGCCATCCCGGTGCCCATCAGCAGCCCGAGCACGACCAGCACCCAGATCGGGGTGGTGGCGTCCAGCAGCAGGTAGCCGAGGAAGCCGGCCGCGATGAGCAGCATGCCGGCGGCGCAGGTGGCGCGGACGCCGATGCGGTCGACCACCAGCCGGGCGCGCGGGGAGAACACCAACTGCCCGAGGGCCAGCGGCAGCATCAGCGCGCCGGCCTCCAGCGCGCTGTAGCCGCGCACGCTCTGGGTGTAGAAGACGCCGAAGAACGAGACGCCCATCAGCGCGAAGAAGACCACGGCGATCACGACCACCGACGAGCTGAACACCTTGTCGCGGAACCAGTTGACGTCCAGCGCGGGGTGCGCGGTGCGGCGTTCGAAGAGCACGAAGGCGCTCAGCGCGACCAGGCCCACCAGCACCGGGCCCCAGGCCTCGACGGCGGTGAAGTCGGCCAGCTCGCCGCCCTTGATGATGCCGTAGATCAGCGCGACCAGGCCGACGACGGACAGCAGCACGCCGACCGGGTCCATCCGGCCCGGGTTCGGGTCCTTGGAGTCGGGGACGAGCAGCGCCATCGCGATCAGCGCGACCACCACGATCGGCACGTTGACCAGGAAGACCGAGCCCCACCAGAAGTGTTCGATCAGCAGGCCGCCGGTGATCGGGCCGATCGCGATGGCCAGGCCGACGGAGCCGGCCCAGATGCCGATCGCCTTGGGCTGCTCGGAACGCTCGAAGACGTTCATGATGATGGCGAGCGTGGCCGGCATGGCCAGCGCGCCGCCGACGCCCATCAGCGCGCGGTAGCCGATCAGCTCGCCGGGCGTGGTGGCGAGCGCGGAGAGCAGCGAGGCGACGCCGAAGACGGCCATGCCGGCCAGCAGGGCCCGCTTGCGGCCGAAGCGGTCGCCGAGCAGGCCGGAGGTGAACAGCAGTCCGGCGAAGACCAGCGTGTACGAGTTGATCGACCATTCCAGGTCGCTCTGGCTGGCGCCGATGCCGATGGGCGCCGGGGACGCGATGGTCTTCATCGCGACGTTGAGGATCGAGTTGTCGAGCACGACGACGATCAGGGCGAGTACCAGGGTGGACAGGATCGCCCAGCGACGGCGGTGGACGGCTTCCGGCACGCGGGGTGGCGCGGCTGCGGTGGTCATGGGTTCTTCCCGTCGTGGAACGGCGCGGAACTGCGTGAACGGTGTGGTGCGGCGTGGTGCCGTGCGGCGCGGCGTGGTGCGGGCCGGCGCGGGCGTACGGCGCGAGACGCCGGGGGAAATTTCGATCCGATGCCGTCTCGTAAAACCCCCTCGCTCAGCGTAGCGGCGATTTCGATACGAGACGAACCCGTATCGCAAAGCTCTGGCAAAGCCCCTCCCGCGCGCTCCGCGACGGCCGCCGCAAGCGGAGTGGCACCCGCCCCTTTTGCACCCGCGCCGGGCCGTGCAAGCATGGAGGTGATCCGGGGACGCCGCACGGCGCCACGAGACGACAACCCTTCAGGAGCCTGTTCGATGAACGCTTCTTCGCCCTCGCCTGCCCAGAACCAGGCGTCGACCGCCACCCTCTACGGTGGGGTCGCCAACCGCCGCGTCACCGTCCGCGACCTCGCCGCCGCCAAGCAGCGCGGCGAGAAGTGGTCGATGCTGACCGCCTACGACGCCCTCACCGCCGGCGTCTTCGACGAGGCCGGCACCCCCGTCCTGCTGGTCGGCGACTCCGCCGGCAACTGCCACCTCGGCTACGAGACCACCGTGCCGGTGACCATGGATCAGATGGTGATGCTCGCCGCCGCCGTCGTCCGCGGCACCAAGCGCGCGATGATCGTCGCCGACCTGCCGTTCGGCTCGTACCAGGAGTCCCCGGCCCAGGCGATGCACAACGCGGCCCGGCTGATGAAGGAGGCCGGGGTCGGCGCGGTCAAGCTGGAGGGCGGCGAGCGCAGCGCCCGCTCGATCGAGCTGCTGGTCGAGGCCGGCGTCCCGGTGATGGCCCACATCGGCCTCACCCCGCAGTCCGTGCACGCGCTCGGCGGCTACCCCGTCCAGGGCCGCGGCGACGAGGCCGCGCACCAGCTGCTGCGCGACGCCAAGGCGGTGCAGCAGGCCGGCGCCTTCGCGGTGGTGCTGGAGGCGGTGCCCGCCGAGCTGGCCCGGCAGGTCACCGAACAGCTCACCGTCCCCACCGTCGGCATCGGCGCCGGCGCGGACTGCGACGCCCAGGTGCTGGTCTGGACCGACTTCGCCGGGATGACCGCGGGCCGGGTGCCCAAGTTCGTCAAGCAGTACGCCGACCTGCGGGCCGTCCTCGGCGACGCCGCCGCNNNNCCCGTCCGCGGCGGTGCCTTCCCCGCGCCGGAGCACACCTTCCACTGACGCGCGCCGTCACCGGGGCCAGGCCACGGCCGGGCCGGGCCCCGGATGACAGCGGTGGGACGGCTGACAGCGGGACGGCTGACAGCGGCGTGACAGCGGGGAGACAGCGCTCCGCCGCCCCCGCCGCCCCCTGACAGCGGGCTGACAGCCGGGGCCGACAGCCTTGGCCCATGACACGAATCTCCACCGCCCCGAACGACCGGGGGCCCGCCGCGGGGAACGCCGTCGAGGTGCACGGCATCGTCAAGCACTTCGGCACCACCAAGGCGCTCGACGGCGTCGACCTCACCGTGCGCGAGGGCACCGTCCTCGGCGTGCTCGGCCCCAACGGCGCGGGCAAGACCACCCTGGTCCGCGTGCTGTCCACCCTGATCAAGCCCGACGCCGGCACCGCCTTCGTCGGCGGCTACGACGTGCTGCGCCAGCCCAAGCAGCTGCGCCGCACCATCGGCCTCACCGGCCAGTACGCCTCCGTCGACGAACTGCTCTCCGGCTACGAGAACCTCTACCTCATCGGCCGGCTGCTCGACCTCTCCCGCCGGGAGGCCAAGGCCCGCGCCACCGAACTGCTGGAGCGGTTCTCGCTCACCGAGGCCGCCAAGCGGCCCGCCAAGACCTACTCCGGCGGCATGCGCCGCCGCCTCGACCTGGCCGCCTCGATGATCGGCCGGCCCAAGGTGCTCTACCTGGACGAGCCCACCACCGGCCTCGACCCGCGCACCCGCAACGAGGTCTGGGACGAGGTGCAGCGGATGGTCGCCGAGGGCTCCACCGTGCTGCTCACCACCCAGTACATGGAGGAGGCCGAGCAGCTCGCCGACGAGCTGACCGTCATCGACCGCGGCCGGGTGATCGCGGCCGGCGGCATAGCCGAGCTCAAGGCCCAGGTCGGCGGCCGCACCCTGCAGGTCCGCCCGGTGCACCCGGCCGAGCTGCGCGAGATGGCCCACTGCCTGCAGGACACCGGCGTCACCGCCACCTTCTCCGCCGACACCGGTCTGCTCTCGGTGCCGATCACCGCCGACGAGCAGCTGACCACCGTGATCGGCGTGCTCGGCACCCGGGGCTTCGCGGTCGCCGGCATCGACACCAAGCTGCCCAGCCTGGACGAGGTCTTCCTCGCCATCACCGGCAAGCCCGCGGACCGTCCGGCGCCCGCGGACGCCGCCCCCAGCCTCGCCAAGGAGCCCGTCGCATGACCACCGCCACGCTCGCCCCGTCGCGGGCCGAGGACACCCGGATCGGCCTGCCCGGCCACCTGCGGCACGTCGGCGCGCTGACCCGCCGCAACCTGATGCGGATCAAGGCCGACCCGGAGTCGATGTTCGACGCCATCCTGATGCCGATCATCTTCACGGTGCTGTTCGTCTACGTCTTCGGCGGCGCCATCTCCGGCGGCCAGGACGCCTACAAGCAGTACATGATCCCCGGCCTGCTCGGGCAGACCGGCCTCACCCTGGCGATGGCCGTCGGCACCGGCCTCAACAGCGACTTCCAGACCGGCGTGATGGACCGCTTCCGCACCCTGCCGATCGGCCGCTCCTCGGTGCTGCTGTCCAAGATCGCGGCGGAGACCTGCCGCGCCCTGCTGTCCTTCACCATCATGATCGTGTTCTCGCTGCTCATCGGCTTCGAGCTGAAGGGCGGCGTGCTGGGGGCGCTGGCGGCGGTCGGCCTGTCGCTGGTGTTCGGCATGTCGATCGTGTGGATCTCGATGCTGCTCGGCATGGCCCTGCGCAGCGCCCAGGCCGTCCAGGGGGTCTCCATGCTGGTGCTGATGCCGATGCAGTTCGGCAGCTCGATCTTCGCCCCGACCGACACCATGCCGGGCTGGCTGCAGTCCTTCACCAAGGTGAACCCGCTGTCCGCGCTGGCCGACGCCTGCCGGGCGCTGATGAACGGCCAGGGCGCGGTGGCGCACCCGACGATCATCGTGCTGGCCTGGTCGGTCGGCATCACCGCGGTGTTCGCGCCGCTGGCCGTCGCCCGGTTCCGCAAGCGGACCTGAGCGATGAGCGGACGGCGGGACCCCGGGGCGCGCACGGAGGGCGCCCCGGGGTCCGCCGGCTTCGGATCGGCCTGGCTCGGGTCGGCCGGCTTCGGGTCGGCCGGCTTCGGATCGGCCGGCTTCGGATCGGCCGGCTTCGGGTCAGCCGGTCCGGGGGCGGCCGACCATCCGGTCGACCATCGCCTCGGCCTCCGCCACGGACAGCCCGCGCCCCTCGGCGAAGGCCGCCTCGAACACCGCGTCACCGAGCAGCTCGCGCAGGCTCTCCTCGCACCGCTCGCGCTCCACCCGGTCGAGGAAACCGCCCCGCGGCCCGTTCATCCCGGCGTGCGCGCCGAACAGCACGGCGGCCCGACGGGCCTTGTCCAGGTCCCCGTCACGCTGGGCGAAGGACTCCAGCACCCCGACCACCGGCGGCAGCAGCATCACCGACAGCTGCGAGACGAACCCGCTCGCACTGGCCGGCACCGACCACAGCAACTCCCGCCCCTCGTGGAGGAGTTCGAGAGCCCGGTCGGGATCGCCGCTCTGCGCGGTGATCCAGCCCCGGGTGACGGTCAGCATCCCGCCGACCACGTCCGGGGCGAACGCGCCGACCCGCGTCCAGCGCAGCGCGTCCAGCTCGGCCAGCGCCGCCGCGTAGTTGCCGCGCCGGGCCTGGACGCCGCAGAGCATGAGGTGCCCGAAGAGCAGCGCCCCGTTGGTCGCCTGGTTCTCCCCCGGCTCGATCCCCGCCAGCGCCTCGCGGATCTGGCCCTCCCCGGCGTCGAGGTCCGCGTCCAGCATCGCCGAGCCCAGGTGTACCCGGAGCGTCGGCACCTCCTGCGGCGCGCCCAGCTCCTCGGCCAGCTCGATCGCCCGCCGGTACGCCTCGACGGCCTCCGCCGAACGGCCCTGGTTGGCCAGCGACTCGCCGCGCGCGGACAGCGCCTGGGACATCCCCCACAGGTCGCCCGTGCGGCGGTACAGCTCCAGCGACTCCTCGCCGTCCGCGACGCTCTGCGCCGCGCCGTCCGGCCAGTCGTTCATCATCTTGGCCCGGATCTGCAGGATGAACGCCAGGTCGGTGAGGCCGCCGTGCCGCCGGCAGCCCTCCACCGCGTCGTCCATCAGCTCCTTCACGCCGTCCAGCCGCCCGACCAGGAAGGCGCCGAAGACCCGCATCAGCCCGGGGAAGCGGTAGGCCTGCGGCAGATCCGTGGTGTAGGCCTCGGTGACCTTCCGGGCGGCGGAGACCGCCTCCGGATCCGCCAGCACGTCCAGGTTGCCGTCGAACATGCTGATCAGCCGGTGGATGACGAGCGACCGGCGGCCCTCGGCGACCGCCTCCGGAGGCAACGGCGACGGGTACTCCAGCACGTGCCGGTCCAACGGGACCCGCAGGGCGTCCGGGCCGAACGGGTCCGGGCCGATCGCCAGCACCGCCTCGTACCAGCGGCGGGCCTCCTGACTGAAGCCGCGCAGCGCCCAGTACCAGCTCATGCCCAGCGCCAGCACCAGCGCCTCGTCCTCGTCCCGGCGGTCGACGGCACGGCGCAGCGCGGTCCGGATGTTGTCGTGCTCCCGCTCCAGCACCGTCAGCCAGTGCAGCTGCGCCGGGCCGTGCACGTTCAGTTCGGCGGTGCGGACCAGCTCGCGGAAGTGCTCGACGTGCCGTCCCTCGGTCGCCCCGGTCTCGCCCGCCTCGGCCAGCCGCTCCACCGCGTACTCGTGGATGGTCTCCAGCATCCGGTAGCGCGGCGGGCCGTCCCCGTCCAGGTCGGCGACCAGCAGCGACTTGTCGACCAGCGAGAGCAGCAGGTCGGCGACCTCCTCGGCGGGCACCTCGGCACCGTCCGAGCAGACCGCCTCGGCCTCCTCCAGCGTCCAGCCGCCGGCGAACACGGCCAGTCGGCGCAGCACCGCGCGCTCCTGCTTGCCGAGCAGGTCCCAGCTCCAGTCGACCACCGCGCGCAGCGTCTGCTGGCGCGGCAGCAGGGTCCGGCTGCCGGCGGTGAGCAGGGCGAACCGGCCGTCCAGCCGGTCGGCGATCTGCCGGGCCGTCATCACCCGGAGCCGGGCGGCGGCCAGCTCGATGGCGAGCGGCAGGCCGTCCAGCCGGCGGCAGATCTCGGCGCAGGCCTCCGGGTCGCTCTCCGGGTCGAAGCCGGGGCGGGCGGCGGCGGCCCGCTCGGCCAGCAGCCGCAGCGCCACCGGGTCGGGCAGCGGCTCCACCGGCAGCACGGTCTCCCCCGGCACGCCCAGTGGCTCACGGCTGGTGGCCAGCACGGTCAGGCCGGGGCACTCGGTGAGCAGGCTTTCGGCGAGGTCCGCGGCGGCCTGGATCAGGTGCTCGCAGTTGTCCAGGACGAGCAGCATCCGGCGGCGCCCGCAGTGCTCGACCAGCCGGCGCACCGGGTCGCCGGTGCGGGCCTCGATCACCTCGGCGACCATGCTGCCGCCGGTGTGCAGCACGGTCTCGCGCAGGCCGAGCGCCGAGACCACCGCGCCGGGCACCGCGTCCGGGCGCTCCACGGGGGCCAGCTCGGCCAGCCAGACGCCGTCCGGCCAGTGACCGGCGCCCTGCTCCAGCCGGCCGGCCTCGACCGACAGCCGGGTCTTGCCGGAGCCGCCGGGGCCGGTCAGGGTGACCAGCCGACTGGTGGCGAGCAGCGAGCGCAGGGCGGCCAGGTCGTTCTCGCGGCCGACGAAGCTGGTGAGCCGGCCGCGCAGGTTGCCCGCGGCGCGGGCCGGCGGCGCCGGGGCGGGGGG
>NZ_BAAAKJ010000185.1:4769-8504 GCF_039527695.1 Kitasatospora putterlickiae | reverse complement strand
CCCGGGCGTCACCCGCGCCCCCGGCGCCGCTCCCCACCACCCCGCCCCCGCACACCAGCCCGCCCCCGACCGCCCCGGCCACCCCCACCCCGACGCCGACCCCGACGGTCCGCGTCCTGCAGTACGGGATGGAGGGGCCCGACGTCCAGGCGCTGCAGCGGCAGTTGGGCATCGTGATCTGCTGGCAGAAGGTGCCCCCGACCGGAAAGTACGACGACCGCACCCAGCAGATCGTCATGTACTTCCAGGACATCAACGGCATCCGGGGCGACGAGCGCGGCGTCTACGGCCCAGCCACCCGCACCGCCCTGGAGGGGCGCACGGGCTGCTGAGCCCACGGCGGGCCCAACCCCGGGGGCGTCAGCCCTTGATCGCCTGGAAGATGCTGAACCCGGCCATCAGGACCATCACACCGGCCGCGACCCGGATGATCATCTTCATCGGAACGTGCTTCAGCAGCTTCTGCCCGCCCAGGATCGCGATCCCGGCCACCGAGCACAGCGCCAGCCAGGCGCCCAGGCCCACGGCGAGCGGGTCGGCGTACTTGGCGGCCAGGTTGGCGGTCATGATCTGGGTCAGGTCGCCGAACTCGGCGATCGCCACGACCACGAAGCTGGCCCCGGCGACCTTCCAGAAGCTGTTCGCGGACGGCTCCTTGGCGGCGTGCCCGTCCTCGTCGTCCCCGCCGTGGAACAGCAGCATCGCCGCGCCGGCCAGGAACAGCACACCGGTGACGCCCTCCACCCAGCGGTGCGGCAGCAGCGAGAGCAGCTTTCCGGCGACCAGGGCGATGCCCACCTGGAGCGCGAAGGCGGCGGCGATCCCGGCGAACACGTAGCTCGCCCGGTACTTGGCACCGAGCATCAGACTGGCCAGGGCGGTCTTGTCGGGCAGCTCGGACAGGAAGACGATGCCGAACGTGATCGCGGCGACGGTCAGACTCATCGGGGGTGGTGTCCCTCGGGTTCGGGCTGCCGGCCCGCAGCAGCTCCGTCAGGGGTCGCTCCGGCCCGACAGCGCTGGTTGGTTGGCCACGGAACACGCACGACGCGCGCCCGTACACACAGCACTGCGGCCGAAGGTCTCGCCGGCACCGTCACGCAACCGTGGTGCCCCGGGCGCCGGGCCCCGATGGGGCCAGTATGTCGACGGTCCGGTGGAGGGCTACTCCCCTTCAACGGCGCCCAGCCTACCCGATCACCCCTCCCGGCCGCCCGGCATCGACCAAACCCCGGCCGACCAGCTCCAGCACCGCCACCACCGCCACCGACTCCACCGCCAGCAGCCCGATCAGGACGAAGAGCTGCACCGCGCCCGCCTGGACCGGCGAGGCCCCGCCGAGCAGCATGCCGACGAAGGCTCCCGGAAGGGTGACCAGGCCCACCGTCCGGGTCTGGTCGAGCGCCGGGACCAACGAGGTGGCGGCGGCGGTGCGGCAGATCTCCATCCGGGCGTCCCGCTCCTCGAAGCCGAGCGCCAGCGCCGCCTCGACCTCCCCGTGCCGCTGGCGCAGCTCGTCCAGGGCGCGCCGTCCGGACAGCGAGGTGGCGGTGAGCGCGCCGCCGATCAGGATGCCGGCGACCGGGATGACCGACAGGCCCTTCGGGGGCAGCAGCCCGCTGCCGAGCAACAGGACGAGCACCGGCAGCACCGCGGCCCCGATCGGCACGGCGGCCCACGGCCAGCCGCGCCCGGGGGCCGGCACCATCCGCCGCCCGGCGGTGCGCACCGCGACCGCGAACATCAGCAGCACGAAGAGCGCCGACCACCAGAGCGAGTCGACCACCCAGGTGATCACCAGCGCGACGGCGGCGAGCTGCGCCATCGCACGCAGCCCGGCCCGCAGGACGGCCCGCCCGTGGCCGAGCCGCCCCCACCCGGCGACGGCGACGGCCGCCAGCAGCAGCACCGCGGTGACCGCGCCCAGCCCCGGGGTGACCGGCAGCAGCCGCTCCCCGTCGGCGAGCGGGAGCACCGGTCAGATCCAGCCGGTGAACCACATCCGGTCCTGCCAGGACGTCATCGGGATCACCTCCGCCGTGTACAGCGGGTAGAAGAAGGCGAAGCAGGCCATGATCGCCAGCACGACCAGCCCGGCAGCGACCGCGCCGATCCGGCGCCGTTCGGGCGGGCAGCCCTCCGGTCCGAGCATCGCGCCCAGCATCTGCGCCACGGCCAGGCAGAGGAAGGGGACGAGCACCACCATGTAGAAGGAGAAGACCGTCCGCTCCTGGTACTGGAACCACGGCAGGTAGACGCCGGCCACGCCGCACAGCACCGCGCCGGAGCGCCAGTCCCGGCGGAAGAACCAGCGCCAGAGCAGGTAGAGCAGCGCGAAGCAGGCGGTCCACCAGAGCAGCGGGGTGCCGAGGCCGAGGATCTGCGCCGCGCAGCCGCCGGACGCGTCGCAGCCGCGCTGGCCGGCCGGCACCTGTTCCCAGTACATGGAGACCGGCCGGCCCTGGACCAGCCAGCTGAACGGGTTGGACTGGTAGGTGTGCGGGCTGCTCAGGCCGGTGTTGAAGTCGTACATCTGGGCGTGATAGTGCCAGAGGCTGCGCAGCGGCGCGGGCACCCAGCTCATCGACACCTGCGGGAGCCCGATGCCGAGGACGCTGTCGGGGGACAGTCCGGCCCGGTCGTCGGCCCAGTGCCGGTCGAAGCCGCCGCCGGTGAACAGCCAACCGGCCCAGCCGCCGACGTAGACGACGAAGGCGGAGCCGACCATGGCGAGGAAGGCGGGCACCGCGTCGAGGCGCAGCATCGAGCGCCAGGGGCGGCGGGCGCCGGCCCAGCGGCGGCCGGACTGGTCCCACAGCACGGTGAGCAGGCCGAAGGCGGCGAGCACCATGGCGCCGTTCCACTTGACCCCGGCGGCGGCGCCCAGGCAGAGGCCGGCGGTGATCCGCCAGGGCCGCCAGCCGAGCCGGACGGTGTCGCCGCCGCGGTCGGGCAGGACGGCGGCGAGCCGGGCGCGGGTGCGGTCGCGGTCGATCAGCAGCGCGCCGAAGGCGGCCAGGACGAAGAACATCTGGACGCCGTCGAGCAGGCCGATCCGGCTCATCACCAGGTGGAGGCCGTCGACGGCCATCAGCAGGGCGGCGGTGCAGCCGATCAGGGTGGAGCCGAAGAGCCGGCGGCCGATCCTGGCGAGCATCAGCACGGTGAGGGTGCCGAGCAGCGCGGTCATGAACCGCCAGCCGAAGGGGTGCAGGCCGAAGGCCCACTCGCCGAGCGAGATCACCCATTTGCCGAGCGGCGGGTGGGCGATGAACTCGGGCGCGGAGGTGAGCGGGATCTGCTGCGGGACGGCCAGGACCTGCTCGTTCGCGTGCTCCGGCCAGGTGCCCTCGTAGCCCTGCCGGAGCAGGGACCAGGCGTCCTTGGGGTAGTAGGTCTCGTCGAAGACGAAGGCGTTGGGGTAGCCGAGGTTCCAGAACCGCAGCAGCCCGGCGAAGAGCGCCACGGCGATCGGGCCGAGCCAGTCGGAGCGGTCCGCCGCCCGGCGCAGCAGCCCCCGCCGCTCCGGTGCCGGGTCGGCCGGGGCCGGTGCCGCCGGGGGGTGGGTGAGCGCCGCTTGGGTCATGGTGTCGGTTGCCTCGCCGGTTCGCCTGTCTCGCCTGTGCCGGCCGCCGGCAGGTCGTGCCGGTGGCCGGGTCGGCCCGCGTCGGCCGGGGGCGGCCCGTACCGGCCCGTCCGACCGCGGCCGGACGGCCGACAGCCACCCACACCATG
>NZ_BAAAKJ010000185.1:2582-4756 GCF_039527695.1 Kitasatospora putterlickiae | reverse complement strand
CGAAACCAAGCGCGACGGGCGCCGGACAGGTGACCTGTCCGGCGCCCGTCGGGGCGGTGCCGCCCGGTGGTCAGGCGGCGGTCTGCAGCTCGCGGACCGGCCGGGCCGGGGCGCGGACCGGGGCGGCGGGGGCCTGCTCGTCCCCGGCGGAGCCCTCGGGCGCGTTGTCCTGGGCGGCGGTGAGGTACGGCCGCAGGCGCAGCGCCAGGACGACGATCAGCACGGTGCAGCCGGCCATCGCCGCCAGGTAGAGCGGCCAGGTGCCGGAGCCGACCAGCAGGACGCCCACGGCCGGGCCGACGGCGACGGCGATCTGCTTCACCAGGGCGTACCCGGAGTTGTAGGTGCCGAGCAGCCGGGCCGGGGCGAGGTCGGCGACGATCGGGCCCATGGTGGGGGCGAGCAGCGACTCGCCGACACCGAACAGGGCGTAGATCGAGACGATCGCGACCGTGGCGGCCATCGCCTCGGTCCGGATCAGGCCGGCCACCAGGGCCATCGCCCAGGCGCCGAGCCAGACCACGCCGGCGGCGGCCATCGCGGTGGTGCGCCGGCGGCGGGCGGTGATCCGCACCACGAACATCTGCAGCACCACGATGGTCAGCGCGTTGGCGCCGATGGCGATGCCCAGGGTGGACGGGGCGGTGCCGACGGTGTCGGTGGCGAAGGCGGCGACGCCGGACTCGAACTGGCCGTAGCAGGTGAAGAAGATCAGGCCGGCGAGGATGCTGAGCCGGACCATGGCCTTGTCGGCGAGCAGGGCGCGCAGGCCCTGCGGGCCGTCCTTGCGCTCGTGGACCGGCAGCGGCGCGGCCTTGGGGATCCGGGCGGTGCCGGTCACCAGGGCGAGGCCGAGGAAGGTCGCGGCCTCGATGGTGAACAGCCGGGTCAGGCTGGCCGGGTCGGCGACGTCCACGATCTGCCCGCCGACCAGCGCGCCGACGCCCATGCCCAGGTTGACCAGGGTGAACTGCAGCGCGAAGGCGTGCGAGCGGGTCGCCGCGGTGGAGCAGCGGACGATCATCGTGGCGAGCGCCGGCTGGCAGGTGGTGACACCCGCGCCGAACAGGAAGGAGGAGACCAGCAGTGCCGGGGTGCCGGTGGCGTGGCCGAAGGCGAACGCGCCGGTGGCGGCCAGCGCGGTGCCGGCCAGCAGCACCGGGCGCGGCCCGTACCGGTCGATGCCGCGGCCGGTGAACGGCAGGACGGCGAGCGCGGCCAGCGCGAAGACGGTGAACACCATCCCGGCGGAGAGCGAGCCCAGCCCGCGCACCTGGTCCACGTACACGAACATGTACGGCATCGTGAATCCGCTGCCGAACGCGCTGAGCGCGTTTCCGATCTGGACGCGGCGCAGCGGGCCGCCCGCCGCCCCGCGTCGCTGCTGCCTCTGCTGCTTCACCGTGCCGGTCACCGTGCACACCCCTTCATGGCGGACGGGGCCCGCGTCAGGGCTCCGTCAGTTTCGCTGAGTACTCTTAAGGGAAGAAGACTTAAGAGCTAAAGTTTGACTCTAAAGTCTTAGCACCAGAAGAGTGCCGAGTCAAAGGCTTAAGGAGTGCACTTCGCATGGGACACTGGTCCGCATGACTGCAGAGAAGCCCGCGCCGGCCACCCCCCGCGAGTTGGGCATCGCCGAGCAGGTGGCCCTCTACCAGCGGGAATTCCCCACCGTCGACCCGCAGGTGGAGACCATCGTGCAGACGCTCTCCCGGGTCGCCCGGCGGATGACCGTCGCCTACGACCGGCAGCTGACTGTGCTCGGAATCACCTCCGCCGAGTGGGAGGTGCTCAAGGCCCTGGTGGTCGCCGGCAGCCCGTACCGGCTCGGGCCCGGTGAGCTGGCCAAGCGGCTCGGGCTCACCCCCGCCGCGATGACCCACCGGATCGACCGGATGGTCACCGAGGGGCTGGTCACCCGGGAGCGGGACGAGGCCAACCGGGTCCGGGTGATCATCGAGCTGACCGAGCTCGGCCGCGACAAGTGGCTGGAGTCGATGCGGATGGCCGCGGTCTTCGAGGAGGAACTGCTCCAGGACGTCGTCGGCGAGGACCGCGGCGTGCTCTGCGGGATGCTGGCCCGGATGATGCGCCGGATCGAGGAGAGCCAGCCGGACGCCCCCGGGCGCACCGTCGCCCTGGACTGATCCGGCCGCGGAACGACGAAAGTCCGG
>NZ_BAAAKJ010000185.1:0-2536 GCF_039527695.1 Kitasatospora putterlickiae | reverse complement strand
CCGGACTCTTCGCGTGGTGCGAGGGTCCGTCAGGCCCTCATCCGATCAGTGGTGGGTCAGCAGGGACCGTTGTCGGTCCAGACGCCCCACTGGCCGCTCAGCGACGGGTCGTCGCCCTTGGTCCACCACTTGTTGGTGTAGTAGCGGCCCTTCCAGGAGACCTTGGTCGGGGTCGCGTAGGTGGTGGCGGCGTCCCAGCTCGGGGCGGCGGCGCAACCGGCCGGGGTGGTCGGCGTCGTCGTCGGCGTGGTGGTCGGCGTGGTGGTGGGGGTGGTGGTCGGCGTGGTGGTCGGCGTCGTCGTCGGCGTGGCGGTCGGCGTCGGGGTCACCGGCGGGACCGGGCAGTTCGCGGCCGAGCCGTTGGTCGCCTCGACCATCTTGTCGAACAGCGCGGTCTTGGTGCCCAGGTCGTACAGCGAGAAGGCGAAGGAGCCGCCGAGGCCGTTGCAGTGCGCGTAGTCCAGCTTGGCCTGGATCGAGCGGGCGTCCTCACCGGACCAGAAGACGTTGCCGTCGTAGAAGTAGGTCGCCTTGGCCTCGTCGTCCCAGTAGGTCTTCGCCGGGTTGTCGACGAAGCCGGCCAGCTCCTTGTACATCTGGATGCCGGCGACGCCGCCCGAGAGCGGGGCGCCCGGGGCCGGGGCGGTGGCGGACTGGAACAGGCCGTTCTTGCCGTTGTTCGGCACGCCGGTCCAGCCGCGGTAGTAGAACGGCACACCCACGTTGATC
This sequence comes from Kitasatospora putterlickiae, assembly GCF_039527695.1. Classification (NCBI taxonomy): domain Bacteria; kingdom Bacillati; phylum Actinomycetota; class Actinomycetes; order Kitasatosporales; family Streptomycetaceae; genus Kitasatospora; species Kitasatospora putterlickiae. The sequence continues at coordinate 1,807 of NZ_BAAAKJ010000185.1, read as the reverse complement.
TTGTTCGCGGGGAAGCCGCCGGCGATGCCGTACTGCGGGTCACCGACGGTGTAGGCCTTGATGGCCGAGTCGATGTTGTACTTGCCGTTGCCGCCCGGGACCGGGGTCATCGGGTCGTTGGGGCCGGAGTAGATCGGGGCCTGGTGGTTGGTCGGGCCCTTGGCCTCCCAGCCGCCGTGCATGTCGTACGTCATGACGTCGAGGAAGTTCAGGTACTGACCGATCTTGTCGGTCTCGACGTTCTTGATCTTGTCCTGACCGGCACCCACCGCGGCCGCGGTGTAGTAGGTCTTGTTGTCGGTCCGGCCCTGCGCGTCGAGCTGCTCGCGCAGCTCCTTCAGCAGCAGGGTGAAGTTCTGCTTGTCGTTCGGGCTCGCCTGGTTGCCCAGGTGGCCGCCACCGCCCGGGTACTCCCAGTCGATGTCGATGCCGTCGAAGATGCCGGCCGCCGTACCCGGGCCGCCGTAGCCGGCGTCGACCGGCAGGTTGCCCTTGATGAACATGTCGATGCAGGACGAGACCAGCTTCTTGCGGGAGGCGTCCGTGGCCGCCGCCGACGAGAAGTACTTGGAGTAGGTCCAGCCACCGAGCGAGATCAGGATCTTGAGCTTCGGGTTCTTCGCCTTCAGCTTCTTCAGCTGGTTGAAGTTGCCCGCGATCGGCTGGTTCCAGACGTCGCCGACGCCGTCGACCGAGATGTCCGGGCCGAAGCTCTTCTGGTAGTCCGCGAACGCGTCCGCCGCACCGTCACCCGCGTTGGGGTTGTTCTCGTCCTGGCTCGCGGCCTTGGTGGCCTGGAAACAGGTGCCGTTGGTGGGGTGGATGTTGGCGAACGAGTAGATCATGTAATCCAGCTTCCCGGCGACGCCGGTGTCCTGGATCGTCTTCGCGTAGTACGCGTTCGAGTAGATCGACCACTGGTCGAAGTAGGCGACCTTGATGCCACCGCTGGTGGCGGGCGCGCCGGTGCTGTTGCCGACGGCGGCGTTGGCGGTGCCACCGCCGCTGAGCGCGAGGCCCGCGCCGAGCAGCAGGGAGGCGGTGGTGCCGGCGGCGATCGCGGTCAGGCTCTTGGACCGCTTGCGACGGCCGCCCTCCTGAACCGGGGCCCCGGCCCTTTCGATGCGTGAACGGAGCATGGGTGCGTGACTCCTGGGTGTGGGGGATTCCGGCATCTCCCGGGGCGCAGGTACGGGGTGGGGCCGTACGACCGGGACATGACAGAACGGGATGGGGGAATCGAGCGGACATGCCTTGACGGACGCCGGGATATGCCGAACCGGCGCCTGCGGCGGACCGCTGACGCCGGTTCAGGGGCTCCCTGCACCTGGGGACTAAAATGGACTAGACCAACTACCCCGTCAAGGGGTGACGTTGAGGCTTGAGCCGCCCTTAAGGTTCCCCGGGAACCCGGACGCCCCCGCTGACCTGCGGCGCAGCGGGGGCGTCCGGGGCGCGGCGGCTCGTCCGACGCGGGCCGTAAGACGCTCAGTAGCGAACGGCATTGGCGACTTCGGCCTTCACCGAACCCGTGAGGTCCCGGTTGCTGCGCGCCTTCGCCTCGGCGCTCTGGCCCACCGCGACGTCCGGCAGCGTCACGGCCGCCACATCCAGCACATTGCCGCTGTCATCGGTGAAGTTGACCTGGATCACGTACCGGCTGTTCTGCTGCCCGTGGTTGGTGACGGTCAGCGTCACCTCGGCCTTGTCGTCCACGAAGGCCACCGCCCCGACCGCGACGTCCCCCTTGGCGTCAAGACCGCCCTTGACGCCGGCGATCGCCGAGGACGCCGCCGCCTGCGCCGAC
>NZ_BAAAKJ010000184.1:940-7302 GCF_039527695.1 Kitasatospora putterlickiae | reverse complement strand
CGCCCTGCTCGCCCGCGAACGCGGCTTCGACGCCGCCGACGCCTGCCTGGAGCGGATGCTGGCCGTCGCCGAGGCGAACGCCCTGCCGGTCTGGCGGGTCGAGGCGCTGCTGCGGCTGGGCGCCAACGCCTTCATGCGCACCGGCGACGGCACCCGCCTGGAGCGCGCCAGGGAGGCCGCCGCCGGACTCGGCGCGATCGTGCTGACCCAGACCCTGGACGGCCTGCTCGCCATGAACGCGGTGATGCGCGGCGAGTGGCGCACCGCCCGCGCCACCGTCGACCGCTGCCTCGACGCCACCGCCCGCCTGCACAACCTCGCCGCCCACCGCTACCTGCTGCTCTCCTCCGCCACCCTCGCCGCCCACCTCGGCCGCACCCGGGAGATGGAGCGCGAACTGGCCCGGTTCCGGCAGGCCGGCGGCGAGGAGTCCTTCCTGACGCCGCTGCGCTACGGGCTCTGCCGTGCGGTCGGCGCGCTGCTCGCCGAGGACCGCGCCGCCGCCCGCGCCGAACTGGACGCGGGCCTGGCCTGGGAGGAGGCGCACCCCAGCGTCTTCTACCTGGCCGGCCGGCACGGCCTGCACCCCCTGCTGGAGGTCGTAGGAGGCCGCTGGGGCCGCGCCGAACTCGACCGGGCCACCGCCGCGCCCGCCGCCGAACTGGCGTGGAACCGCCAGTTCCTGCGCTTCGCGGACGCGGTGCTGCTGGGCCGCGACGGGCACCCGGAACAGGCCGCCCGCGCCCTCGCCGAGACCCGGCCGGCCGCCGCGGACTTCCCGCTCGCGCACCACCTGGCACTGCGGCTCACCGCCGAGGCCGCGCTCGCCGACGGCTGGGGCGAACCGGTGGCCTGGCTGCGCACCGCCGAGGAGTACTTCCACCAACTGGAGGTCCAGCCGGTCGCCGCCGCCTGCCGCACCCTGCTGCGGCGCGCGGGCGCGAGCGTCGCCCAGCACCGCGGCGGCCGCGACGCCGTCCCGGCGGGCCTGCGCACCTGCGGGGTGACGGTCCGTGAGTACGAGGTGCTGGTCCTGCTCGCCGACCGCCCCGGCAACCAGGAGCTCGCCCGCAAGCTCTCCATCTCCCCCCGCACGGTGGAGAAGCACCTCGCCAACCTGCTCGCCAAGACCGGCCGCCCCGACCGCGCCGCCCTCTGCGCCCTCGCCACCGAACTCTGCGCCACCCCCTGAACACCCCCGGCGCCATCCGCGCACCGCTGCGGCCGGGCCTCGGCCGGCGCCTTCATCGACGTCTTCCGCCGCACCTTCGGCCACACCCCGGCGGCGCACCACCACCGGTGACCGGTCTCACGGCGCCAGCCGGACGATCTCGCCGATCTCCAGCGCCGCGTACACCGCCCCGTCCGGTCCGACGGCGATGCCGTGCGGCTCGGCGCCCTCGACCGGCAGCGGGTGCCCGGTGTACCCGCCGTCGGGGGTGAGGCAGCCGATCCGGCCGGCCGCCCATTCGGTGAACCAGAGCCGCCCGTCGGGCCCGGCGGTGACGGCGTGCGGGCGGGCGTCACGGTCGGGCAGCGGATATTCGGTCACCTCGCCGTCCACGGTGATCCGCCCGACCTGGCCGGCGCCGATCTCGACGAACCAGAGCGCGTCGCCGCCCCGGGCGATGCCGACCGGTGCGGCGCCCTCGGTGGGCAGCGGGTGCGGCGTGACCTCGCCGTCCACCGTGATCCGCCCGATCGCGTGCGCCTGGTTGAGGGTGAACCAGAGTGCGCCGTCCGGTCCGGCCGTGATCATCGACGGGAAGCCGCCGGAGACCGGCAGCGGGTACTCGGTCACCTCGCCGTCGACGGTGATCCGCCCGATCCGGTCGGCGTTGAGCTGGGTGAACCAGAGCGCGCCGTCGGGCCCGGCCGTGATCCCGTACGGCCCGCACCCGGCGGGCAGGGCGTAGGAGGTGGCCGCGCCGTCCACGGTGATCCGGCCGATCCGGTGGTCGCGCATCCGGGTGAACCAGAGCGCGCCGTCAGGGCCCGCCGTGATCACCGAGGGCCCGCAGCCGGGGGCGTCCAGCCCGTGGCGGGTGACGCTCCCGTCGGCCGCCAGCCGCCCGACCTCCCCGGCGTGCACCAGCGTGAACCAGAGCGCGCCGTCGGGCCCGACGGTGATCCCGTACGGCCCGGCCGCCCCGTCCGCCACCACGATCCGTTCCATCGTCATGTTCCCTTCCGCCCCTTCCGCATCGGCGGCACTCTCCCCCACCCGTCCCCGCGCGGGCAACCGGTTTTCGGAGCCGGGGAATCGCCGGTGCGGTCGTCCACCACCCCCGTCACGGGTGTCCGTCCGACGCCGCGGCACGGCCGTCCGCCGGTCTACTCCTGGGCCGCGTCGGCGAGGGCCGGGGCCGCGTCGCCATCGCGGTCGGCGCGGCGCCGCCGGCCGGGGCCGCCGCGCAGCACGGAGACCACTCCGAGCCCGGCGGCGCAGACCGGCACGGCCAGCAGGGCGCCGATGATGCCGGCGATCCCGGAGCCGGCCACCACGGCGACCATGATGGTGGCCGGGTGGAGTTCCACCGTCCGGCTCTGGATCAGCGGCTGGAGGATGTTGCCCTCGATGACCTGGACGGCGACCACCACGCCGAGTGCCCAGAGCGCCGTGGCCGGGCCCCCGTCGGCGAGCGCGACAAGCACGGCGACGGTGCCGGAGAGGAAGGCGCCGACGAACGGGATGTAGGCGCCCATGAAGACCAGCGCGCCGAGGCCGGGTGCGCCGGGGACGCTGAGGACGAGCAGGCCGACGGTGATGAAGAAGGCGTCGATGAGGGCGATCAGGGTGGTGCCGCGCATGAAGCCGGCCATCGCCTCGAAGGCCCGCTCGCCGCAGGCCACCACGGTCTCGGCGGTGCGCTCGGGCAGGTAGGAGCGGATGGCCTCGCCGGTGCGGTGGCCGTCGCGCAGGAAGAAGAAGACCAGGGCGAGGGCGAGCACCGCGCCGGTGGCGATCTGGGTGGCGAGGCCGAGGCCGGAGAGCACGCTGTCGGTGAGCGTGGTGACCAGGGTGTTGGTCTCGCCCTGGGCGTTGTCCAGCACGTGCCGGATCTTCTCGCCGAAGGGGCCGAGCCATTCGGCGAGCCGGTCGCCGGCCTCCTGGAGCGCGGAGGCGATCTGCGGGGCGCTGTGCACCAGGGAGTTGACCAGCAGGGCGATGACCGTGCTGACGGCGGCCACCAGCACGGCGCAGGTGAGTCCGGCGGCCACCGAGCGGCTGACCCCGCGGCGGACCATCCACGGCATCACGGGCTGGAGCAGCGAGGTGCCGAGCAGCGCCAGGATCACCGGGACGGTGGCGGCCCGCAGTTCGACCAGGGCGAAGACGACGAGCGAGGCGACCGTGATCAGCAGCACGAGCGCGGCGGACCAGGCGGCGGCGGCCCGGACCGGGGCCGGCAGCATGAGGTAGGGGCGTCGGTGGTCGGCGGGCCGCCGTTCGGGCGGAGTCTGCCCCGGCATCCGTTCCTCCATCCGGTCGATCGGTCCAGGTCTGCCCCATCTCAGCAGATGATCCGATCATGTGCCTGTTTTCTGCACATCTGGGCGCGTCCCGCCCCGGCGGTCGCGGCGCGGCCGGGCCGGGGCGGGCGCGCCGTCACTCACTCGTGGGCCTGGAACGACCAGGCCTGCCGCTGGTCCTGGACCTCCAGCGGTCGCAGCGCGGTGCGCTGCGGGAAGATGTCCAGCACGCTCAGGTCCAGCGCCAGCTCCTGGCCGTCGACCGGGCCCCCCGGGAGGACGACATGGAAGGAGAACGGCTCGGCGGCCTGGTACAGCGCCCATTCGAACGCCTCGTCGGTGCCCCGGACCTGCTGGTTCACCTCCGGCGGACCGTCCAGGCCGACGTAGTCGCCGTGCCGGAGGTTCCTGATGAGGACGTTTCCGTTGTCACAGCCGCTCACCTCCCATTCCTGCTCCCCGGGCTCGCCGGTCGGGGGCAGGACCACCACGAACTCCTTGGCGGCCTGGAGGGTGAGCAGCTGCTCATCGGGCTTGCCGATCGCGTAGACGCCATTGTTCACAGGGGCCATGACCAACTCCACTTCGGTAGGGTGGGTCGATTCAAGCCAGCCGTGGCGGTACGGGTGCGGAGCACCGCCGTGGGGCCACCCCAAGGAGTCACGGCCCCCGCACACCCGTCCGACCGTCGAACGCGCTACCCGGCCTCCTCGAAGCGGACCTCGCCACCGCCGCCCGCGAAGGCGAGCACCCGTTCGGCCTCGGACCGCGCCGCCCGCAGGTCGGCCCGCCCGAGCGGCGCGAACGGCCGGACCGTCAGCGACCACGCCCCGGTCCCCTCCTCGGCCGTCCGCCAGCTCCCGGCGACCAGGCCGTCCACCAGCAGGCTGCCGAGCACGATGCCGTTCTGGGTCATCACCCTCGGCCGGTACGCCTCGGGCAGCACCCGGGTGCGGTCGGCGTGCGAGAGCAGCAGGTTGTCGAACGGCGCGACCAGCCGGACCGGCGCCGGGGTGTCCGGGTCGGGCCGGGGCGCGTCGGGCAGGTCGTACAGCAGCCGGCCCCGCTCGTCGCGGAAGGTGACCAGGCCCGGGGCGAGCCGTTTCAGCACCGGGGCCAGCCGGCTGAGGCCGCACCACTTCTGCAGGTCGGCGGCGGTGGCCGGGCCGAAGGCCGCGAGGTAGCGCAGCGCGAGGCCGTCGGGCGGGGGCGCCGGGTCGAGCGGCCGGCCCAGCCAGGCCTCGGCGGTGGTGTGCGCGGCGGGCCCGCCGCGCCCCCACAGTCCGCGCGGCGGGACCTGCACCAGCGGCAGCAGGCAGCGCGCGGCCTGGGCGAGCGCGGCCGGATCACGGTCCGGCCGGGTGCCGGCGAGTTCGGCGCCCAGCCGCTGGAAGGTGCGCGGCTCCGCCTCGACCAGGGCGCGGGCCTCGGCGGCGAGCGCGTCGAGGTCGAGCCCGGCCAGCCGCTTGCCGAAGGTGGTGCGCAGTTGCTGATCCAGCACCGGCTGCAGCAGGGGGCGCAGGGCCAGGCAGTCCTCGGCGGTGACCAGGTGGATGGTGCCGCGCTGGAGGCCGATCCGCACCACCCGCCGGGTCTCGATCAGCTCGGTGAGCGCGTCGGGGGTGAAGCCGTCCAGCCGGGCGAGCAGGCCGAGGTAGGGCGGCTGCGGGACGGCCTGGGCCTGGAGGCCGCCGAGGTGCCCGATCATCGCGGTCGGGGTGACGGCGGCGCGCTCCAGCAGGTGCTGACGGGCCAGCAGCGCGCGTCCGAGCGCCTGGGCTCCCAGGACCCCGCCGTCCCCGCCCGTGGGGGCCTCGGTCACCGGTGGCCGTCCAGGACGGCGCGCAGCAGGGCGATGCGGTTGCTGGTGATGGAGTCGACGCCGGCCTCGGTCAGCTTGCGCATGGTGCGGCGCAGGTCGGCGGTCCAGGTGGAGACGGCCAGCCCGGCCTGGTGGGCGGCGCCGGTGAAGGCGGGGGTGACCAGGCCGAACGGCGGGTTGATGGACGTCGGGCGCAGGTCGTCGAGCAGGGCGCGCACGGGCAGCCGGGGCTGCTTCCAGGTGAGCGCGAGGTCGGCGTCCGGGGTGAGGGCCCGTACCGCGAGCATGGCGGTGGCCGGGCCGCAGAAGGCGACCCGCTGTTCGGCCCCGAGGCCGGTGACGACCTCCCAGGTGGCGGCGGCCGGGCCGGCGTCGTCGAGGTCGATGAGCAGCCTGGCGCCGGGCGCGGCGTCGGCGGTGGCCTTGAGCGCCTCGGCGAGGGTGGGGACGCGCAGGCGGCCGTCGTCGAAGGCGTCGAGCTGCTCGGCGGTGAGCCGGTCGAGCGGGCGCGGGTCGCCCCAGAGGCGTTCCAGGGTGGCGTCGTGCAGCAGCACCGGGACCCGGTCGCGGGTCAGCCGGACGTCCACCTCGACGGCGTCGGCGCCGGCGGCGAACGCGGACTCGATGGAGGGCAGGGTGTTCTCGCGGTGGCGGTACGGGTCGCCGCGGTGGGCGACGGCGAGGACGGGGCGGCGGGCGGCGGATGCGGTCATCGGTCCGTTCATCGGGTCGGAGCGGCGGTCTGCGCGGGCGGCCGGGGTCAGCGGAGCCGTCCGGCCAGCCACGGGGTCAGGGTGTACAGGGTGACGGCCTCACGGTAGCTCCGCTCACCCGGCACGGTGACGATCATGGTGCAGGCGGGCGGGAAGACCCGCTGCTTGAGGTGGACCAGGCCGCTCCACACCGAGTTCAGGAAGGCCGGGACGCTGTCGCGCGGCACGTCGAAGGCGATCTGGTCGACGGTGACCACCGCCTCGTCGTGGACGAACAGGCGGACGGTGACCTCGGGGACGCCGGCGATCTCGACCAGCGCCTCGTGGGGTATCGCGGCGAGTTCGTCCTGGTC
>NZ_BAAAKJ010000184.1:0-917 GCF_039527695.1 Kitasatospora putterlickiae | reverse complement strand
CGGCGAAGGTCTGGTCGGCGCCGATGTCATGGCCGGTGCGCACCGAGCGGCCGTGCCGGGCGGCCATCGCCTCGATGGCGAAGACGGCGCTCTGGGTGGACGGCAGCGGGTCGTGGGGCATCGGGCGTCCTCTCCTCGACGCTCGGCTGATCGCGCTCAGCGTCGTTCGATCATCACATTGGTCGACTTGATGACGGCCGTGGCGGGGGCGCCGGGCACCAGTTCCAGCTCCTCCGCCGACTCCCTGCTGATCAGCGAGACCACCCGGAACGGCCCGGCCTGGATCTCCACCTGGGCCGCGACGTCGCCGAGCACCACGTCGGTGACGATGCCCGGGAAGCGGTTGCGGGCCGAGGAGGGGCGGCCCTCGGCGGCGGCGGTCTCGGGGCGGCCCAGTTCGCGCGCGAAGGCGGCCAGCTCGGCGCCGGCGATGATCCGGTGGCCGTGCTCGTCCCGCTCGGCGGCGATCCGGTCGGCGTCCACCCAGCGCCGCATGGTGTCGGCGCTCACGCCGAGCAGCGCCGCGGCCTCGCCGATGCGGTAGGGGTTGGCCGGTGCCCCGGGCTGGCCCATGGTTGCGACTCCTGACGGTGGTGCGGACGATCGGCGGCCGGGGAGACGGCCGGGCCGTGGTTCGCCCCCGCCCGGTCCGGGCCCCGCCGCCCATCCTGCCGTACCGGCGCCCCCCGCTGGAGCCCAGGGCCCGGCGTCCGTGGTCAGGACACCCAGGGTTCGCCTTCAAACCCCCGTCGTCCGCCCGGAGGGCGGGCCGGGCGGCGGAGTCCATGCGGTGGGGGCGCACTTCCCGGCCGCCAGGCTGGGGGCGCGCCGCCCGGCAGGCGGGGGTGTGAGGACGGACGCTAGGGCTCGCCGAAGAGGTCCCGGCGGACGGCGGCGCCGGCGGTGAGCACGCGGCT
>NZ_BAAAKJ010000183.1:43534-46376 GCF_039527695.1 Kitasatospora putterlickiae | reverse complement strand
GCGGGCCGGGCGGGCCGCGGGGCGTGCCGCGGTACGGGATCGGCGGGCGGGGCTTGGTGCGGGCACGCTGGGGCTCTCTGTCGACCGGTGGGGCCGCGAACCCTCGAACTGACGTGCGCTCCCCCTCGCGGGGCCCACCCTGGCACGGCGGAGCGGTGCGTGTCCACGGAGCAGCGGGGCACGGAACGCGCCGAACGCACGGAAAACCGCCCCCGGCGCCCGTGTCCGGGCACCGGAGGCGGTGCGGGCGGGTGGTCCGGTCACCAGGACCGGGGGGTCAGCCCAGGGTGGCGGCGGCGGTCGGCGAGCTGTCCCGCAGGAACTGCGTGCAGCGCTCCGCCTCCTCCTTCTCCTCGATCGCGGCGGCGGCCCGGCCGAGCGCGTGCAGCGCCCGCAGGAAGCCGCGGTTCGGCTCGTGCTCCCACGGCACCGGGCCGTGGCCCTTCCAGCCGCTGCGCCGCAGCGCGTCCAGTCCGCGGTGGTAGCCGGTGCGGGCGTAGGCGTAGGACTCCACGACCCGGCCGGCCGCGTAGGCGTCGTCGGCGAGCTGCGCCCAGGCCAACGAGGAGGTCGGGAACTTCGCCGCGACCTCGGCCGGGGAGGCGCCGCCGGCCAGCAGCTCCAGCGGAGCGGGCTCGGCGGGCAGGTGCGTCGGGGGCGGACCCCCGAGGAGGTTCTCGTGAATGCTCATGCCCCCCAGTGAACCACCGGGGGGCATGGACACAGGACCTGGTGCGGGACGCGGGCCCTACTTCAGGCGGTTGCCGGCCGAACGCAGCTGCTGGGCGGCCTCGACCACGCGGGAGGCCATGCCGGCCTCGGCCAGCTTGCCCCAGGTGCGCGGGTCGTAGGTGTTCTTCTTGCCGACCTCGCCGTCGACCTTCAGCACGCCGTCGTAGTTGGCGAACATGTGGCCGGCGACCGGGCGGGTGAAGGCGTACTGGGTGTCGGTGTCCAGGTTCATCTTCACGACGCCGTTCTCCAGCGCGGTGGCGATCTCCTCGGTGCTGGAGCCGGAGCCGCCGTGGAAGACGAAGTCGAACGGGTCGGTCTTGCCGTACTGCTTGCCGATCGCGTCCTGCAGCTCGCGCAGCAGCCCCGGCTTCAGCACGACGTTGCCCGGCTTGTAGACGCCGTGCACGTTGCCGAAGGAGGCGGCCAGCAGGTAGCGGCCCTTCTCGCCCAGGCCCAGCGCCTCGGCGGTGCGGACGGCGTCGTTGACGGTGGTGTACAGCTCGTCGTTGATCTCGTGCGTGACACCGTCCTCCTCGCCGCCGGTCGGGGTGATCTCGACCTCAAGGATGATCTTGGCGGCGGCGGCCTGGGCGAGCAGCTCCTGGGCGATCGCCAGGTTGTCGCTCAGGGTCTCGGCGGAGCCGTCCCACATGTGCGACTGGAAGAGCGGGTTCTGCCCCTTGGCCACGCGCTCGGCCGACACCGCCAGCAGCGGGCGGACGTAGCCGTCCAGCTTGTCCTTGGGGCAGTGGTCGGTGTGCAGCGCGACGGTGACGTCGTACTTGGCGGCGACGATGTGCGCGAACTCGGCGAGCGCGACGGCGCCGGTCACCATGTCCTTGTTGTGCTGGCCGCCCAGGAACTCCGCGCCGCCGGTGGAGATCTGGATGATGCCGTCGCTCTCGGCCTCGGCGAAGCCACGCAGCGCGGCGTGCAGGGTCTGCGACGAGGTCACGTTGATCGCCGGGTAGGCGAACTTGCCCGCCTTGGCCCGGTCCAGCATCTCGTTGTAGACCTCGGGAGTTGCGATGGCCATGCGAATCCGCTCCTGTGGGTTTGCGGCGTACGGACGGTGCTGTCCGACGCTGTGTACGCCTTGTGACGACTCCGGGGTACCGGGGCCGGTCGCGGCTCTGCGGTGCGGCGGACCGGTACCAAGGTTCGAGGCAGCGGCCGCAGGGCGGCGATGAGGGAGTTCGCCACTGCGGGCCGGACGCCGGTGCCATCTTCCCAGAACGCCCACCGGCTCCACCATGCGGCCCGCCAGTCGGGACGGCGGGCGCCCGGCCCCTGGGGCGAGGCCCCGTCAAGGCGGGCCCGCTATCCTGCGCCCTGTGGACTACAACCAGCTGGCCGTCAATCTGCTCGACGCCAAATCACTGATCTCGTCCCTCGGTGCCATCGGGCTGATCGCGATCATCTTCGCGGAGACCGGCCTCCTGGTCGGGTTCTTCTTCCCGGGTGACTCGCTGCTCATCATCGCGGGTGTGGCCTCTTCGAGCGCCGCTTCGTCGGTCCTCGGCGACGGTGCGCGGCTGCCGATCGCGACCCTGCTGATCGGGGCCCCGATCGCGGCGATCGCCGGCGCCCAGCTCGGGCACCAGATCGGCGTGAAGGTCGGGCCGAAGATGTTCGACAAGCCCGAATCGAAGATCTTCAAGCGCGAGTACGTGCTGAAGGCCGAGGAGTACTTCAACCGCTTCGGCCCGGGCAAGGCCGTGGTGCTCGCCCGCTTCATGCCGATCGTCCGGACCTTCCTGAACCCGGTCGCGGGCACCCTGGAGATGCCGGCCAAGACCTTCTTCCTCTGGAACGTGGTCGGCGGCGTCCTGTGGACCGAGTCGATGCTGCTGATCGGCTACTTCTTCGGCGACGCGCTCGCCCCGGTGATCGACAAGTACCTGATCCCGGCGGTGCTGCTGATCGTGCTGCTCTCGATCTCGCCGATGATCGTCGAGGTGCTGCGCGAGCGCAAGAAGCGGAAGGCGGGCGGCGCGCAGGCCGGAGAGGGCGGCGAGACCGTCCAGGCCGGCGGCGGCCGGCACCGGCGCGACTGAGCGCCCTGACACTCGTACAACGGCCGGGGCCGGTGTGTTTCACGTGAAAC
>NZ_BAAAKJ010000183.1:20030-43438 GCF_039527695.1 Kitasatospora putterlickiae | reverse complement strand
ACGCCGACGACGTCGGCGCCCGCCTCGCGCAGCGCCTCGACGGCGGTCAGCACCGAGCCGCCGGTGGTGGAGGTGTCCTCGACGGCCAGCACCCGGCGGCCCTTGACCTCAGGCCCCTCGATCCGGCGCTGCAGGCCGTGCGCCTTGCCGGCCTTGCGGACCACGAACGCGTCCAGCTCACGCCCGCGCGCGGCGGCGGCGTGCAGCATCGCGGCGGCGACCGGGTCGGCGCCCAGGGTCAGCCCGCCGACGGCGTCGTACTCCAGGTGGGCGGTGGCGTCCAGCATCACCCGGCCGACCAGCGGAGCGGCCTGGCCGTCCAGCGTGATCCGGCGCAGGTCGACGTAGTAGTCGGCCTCCTTGCCGGAGGAAAGGGTGACCTTGCCGTGGACGACGGCCTTGTCCTTGATCTGTGCCAGCAGGGCGTCGCGGTCGTTGCTCATGAGCGTCCAGTCTAGGCCCTGCGCCAGGGGCTAGCGGCGCCGCAGGGCCCTGACCAGCACCACCGCGCCGCCCAGCAGGGCCACCCCGCCGCCGATCATCCACGGCACGGCGTTGCGGCCGCCGGCGCCCGGCACCACGATGCCGCCGACGTCCCCGCCCCAGCGGGAGGCCGCCCGGGCCTTCGCGCTGCGGGCCGGCAGGGCCGGCGCGTACGGGCCGCGCGGCGGGGCGTGGTCGACCTCCTCGGCGGAGCGGCCGACGATGCTGCGGCGCACCGGGCCGCCGAGCACCGGCTCCTGCTCGTAGCCGAACGGCGGCTCGGCGGGGAGCTCGGCGGAGACCTCCTCCTCGGCGCCCGCGGCGGGCTCCTGGGCGTCCGAGGCCCCGCTGGGCCCGGTGGGCTCGTCGACGTCGTCGGCGTCCGCGTCGGCGTTTCCGAGCGGGAGGCCGAAGCGCTCGGCGTCGGCGTCGGAGAAGGCGATGAGGTCGGAGAGGTCGTCGTCGAGGTCGTCGCCGGGCTCGTCCTCGCGGTCCTCCTGGCGGTTCTCCAGGAACACCACGGTGGCCTCCTCGGCCGGCTTCCGCTCCGCCGCCGCGTCCTCCTGTCCGCCTTCGGGGTCGCCCGCCGCCTCGGCCTCCGCGTCGGCCTCGTCGGCCGGGGCCTCGTCGTCCTGGGAGGTCAGCGCGGCGGCGAAGCGGTCCAGCAGCCGGCGGCCGGCCGCGGCGAGCGTCTCGCCGTCGAACTCGGTGAGCCGCCCGGTGGCGCTCAGGTCACCGGTGAAGCGGACCACCGAGGTCCCCTCCCCGGCCCCCTCGGTGACGCTGATCCGGACCGTCGCGGTCGCCTCGCCGCTGCCGCGCGCCTCCTGGCCCTCGGCGAACGCGGTCAGCACGCCCTCGCGGCCCTCGATCAGTGAGAGCACGCCCTTGTACGTGATGGTGGAGGTGCCGATCCGCAGTTTCAGCCGCCCGCCGATCTCCTCCGCCCCGCCGCTGCCGACGGCGGCGGGTTCGGTGCTCAGCCCCGGCACGGAACGCGCCAGCAGCGCCGGATCCTGCAGGGCCTGCCGGACCTGCCCGGCCGGCATCGGGACGACAACCTCATGCTCCATGTCAGGGAGCCTACCGACCGAACCCCCTTCCCGGCCCCGCCCTGTCCCCCACCCGCCCTCGCGCCCCGCCCCGCGCCCCGGCACCGGGGCCGCCGCGACCCCGCGCTCCCGCAGCCCCGGCCGCGCCCGGCCGTGGGCGGGGCGGCGGCCGGTGGCCCTCACGCGCCCCCAGCCGTCGGGGCGCGCCCCTCCGCCTTCAGTCCGGTATCGGGCGTGCGGAGGGCCCCCAGTCTCTGCCGCCCCCATCCCGCTGGGCGTATCCGCTTCTCCTCCCCGGGGCGCCGTCGCCCCTCAGTGCGGGCCGAGGAGGGTGAGGGCGGCGGGTGGGTGGAGGGGGCGGAGGGCGGTGAGGCGGGCGGCGGAGGTGCGCAGGGTGTCCGGGGTGAGGGCGCGTGGCGGCGGCGCGTCCGGGGCGAGGGTGAGCGGTGGCTGGGCGGCCGCGGCGAGCAGGAAGCTCTGGCTGCCCTCCGGCCCCGGGCGGCAGCTGGCTGTCGCACTGCCCGCCACCGCGTACGGAACGGTCCGCAGCCCGGCGGCCCGCAGTCCCGACTCCGCCTGCCACAGGCCCTGCCACCCGTGCTGCTCGTCCCCGCCGCGGACGGCGAGCCGCCCGCCGGGGGCGAGCAGCCGGGTGGCGAGGCCGTAGAACTCCTGGGAGTGGAAGGTCACCGGCCCGCCGTCGGCGGGTGCGGGCAGGTCGGCGAGCACGACGTCGAAGGATTCCCCGGGGCCGGGGCGGACGGTGCGCAGCCACTCCAGCGGGTCGGCCTGGGCGGTGCGCACCCGGGGGTCGTCCAGTGAGCGGCCGGAGAGCGTGGCGAGGCCGGGGTCGGTGCGGGCGAGCCGGGCGAGTGCCGGGTCGTGGTCGACCACCAGCACGGAGCGCACGCCGCGGTGCCGCAGCACCTCCCGCAGGGCCAGTCCGTCGCCGCCGCCGAGCAGCAGGACCCGGGCGTCCGGCCCGGCCGCCATCGCGGGGTGGACCAGGCCCTCGTTGCCCCGGTACTCGTCGGGTCCGCAGACCGCGAGCCGGCCGTCGAGGTAGAGCCGCAGCGGGCCCTCGGCGGGTCCGGTGAGCACGATCTCCTGGTAGCGGCTCTGGCTGACGGAGCGGACCTGCCCGCCGTACAGGGCCTGCCGGGCGGCGCGTTCGACCGCGTCCGACCAGGCGGCGGCCGCGGCGAGCAGTGCCAGGACGAGCCCGCAGCCGCCCCAGAGCAGCAGCCGCACCCGGGGGGCGGGTTCCTCGCGGAAGAGCCAGAGCACCACGGCGGCCCCGGCGACGGCGTTGACCGCGCCGGTGACCAGCGCGCCGCTGCCGGGGCCGAGGACGGGCAGGATCAGGAACGGGAAGGCGAGCCCGCCGATCAGCGCGCCCACGTAGTCGGCGGCGAACAGGTCGGCGGCGGCGCGTCCGGCGTCCTCGCGGCGGATCCGCTGGATGAGGGTCATCAGCAGCGGGATCTCGGCGCCGATGAGCACGCCGATGAGACAGGTCAGCCCGATCATCGTGGCCTGGTAGCGGCCGATCCAGGCCCAGCAGGAGTAGACCGCCAGGACGGACAGGCCGCCGGTGAGCGCGAGGGCGCACTCGACCAGGGCGAAGGCGGTGGCCGGCCGGCGGGTGAACCGTTTGGCGAGCAGTGAGCCCAGGCCCATCGCGAACACCATGACGGAGAGCACGACCGAGGTTTGGGTGACCGAGTCCCCGAGCAGATAGTCGCCGAGGGCCACGAGTTCCAGCTCGTAGACGAGCCCGCAGGCCGCGCAGACGAACGAGGCCAGCAGGACGACCAGCCGGGCCAGTTCGGGGCGGGCGCGCAGCCGGGATCGGCGGCGGGTGGGCAGCGGGGTCAGGCTCCGCCCGGGCCGGGGCGGACTGCCGTCGTCGAGGTCGAGGCTCGGCTGTGCGGGCGGCGGACCGGCCGGATGATTGATCACGAACAAACGCTAGGCGACGTGCGGGACGGACGGCTGCGCCCATTCGACGGACAGCGCGGTATGGCAGGTTGACGAATCGTTCCTGCGTGCGAATGGGAGTCGGTGGGCTGGTCTATGGGCGGCTCGTCGTCGGTCATCAGGACACCACCAGCGAGGACCGGGTACAGACCAGCTGCCCCTCCTGCGGATAGGCGTGCCAGGTGCGCCAGAGCAACCGGTCCGCGCCGCCCTGGGCGACCAGGGCGGTGAAGGCGCTGGGATCGCCGGGGAAGACGCCGGCCAGGCCGCGCGGATGCCCCTCGACCAGGGCCAGCAACTCCTGGGCGCGGGCCGCGAAGTCGTGCGGCGGCAGCGCCTCGATCCGGGCGGCGAACTCGTACTCCCAGCCGTCCACCTGCTTGGCCACCCGGGCGGGCAGCGGCGTGCGGCGGCCGGGCAGGCAGGCGACCGTCTCCAGGCACTGGCCCGGCCCGGCGGCGATCACCACCTGGTGGGAGGCGCCCAGCAGGCGCAGCTGGAGGGTGCCGGGCGGGCCGGGGTGGCCGGGGCCGTCGAGTCTCAGGTCGCGGACCGCGAGGGCGGGCAGCGGTTCGCCGCCCAGGCACCAGGCCAGGTCACCCGCGCGGGTGTCCGTGTAGGAGGTCTGCAAAGTGGTGAGCATGCTCGGCTCCGCGTTTCAGCTCCGTGCGCGCCCGCCGAGCAGCAGCGAGTAGGCCTAGGCGAGGGCGAGGCTGTTCGTGGCTGTGCGGTCCAGGGCGCGGCCGACCGTGGAAGGAGGGATTCCGGCTGGAGATTCAGCAGCAGAGAAGCACGAATACGCCGGGTCCGTCGGTGATTTACCCAACTTTGTCAAGCATTCACCGCTTCGAGCACATCTGCTTCCATGCTCTGATCGACCCGGTGTGCGACTATGCACCGCGCGCGCCCGTCGCCCCGGCCCACGCGCCGTGCACGCCGCCCACGCGCCGCCCGCGAGTCCCACGCGCCCCATCTCTCCCACCCCACCCACCGCCCCCTCGCGCCCTGCCGCCAAGGCAGCGCGAACTGCCCGACGGGCAGCGCGAAAGCAGCACCCGCCAGGCAAATTGACGAATCGTCAGAACGTGCGAGAGGTCCCGGCGGTGGGTCAGGCCGGGGACAGCCGGGACAGCCGGGCGACCGCTTCCTCCAGGACGTCGTCCTTCTTGCAGAAGGTGAAGCGGACCAGGGGGCGGCCGGCCTCGATGTCGTCGTAGAAGACGGCGTTGGGGATGGCGACGACGCCGCAGCGGGTCGGGAGGGTGCGGCAGAAGGCGATGCCGTCCTTCTCGCCCAGGGGGGTGATGTCGGTGGTGATGAAGTAGGTGCCCTCGGGGTGGAAGACGCGGAAGCCGGCGGCGGTGAGGCCTTCGGCGAGCAGGTCGCGCTTGTGGCGCAGGTCGGCGCGGAAGGTCTCGAAGTAGGAGTCGGGCAGCCGGAGGGCCTCGGCGACGGCGTACTGGAAGGGGCCGGCGCTGACGTAGGTGAGGTACTGCTTGGCGGTGCGGACGGCGGTGACCAGCTCGGGCGCGGCGGTCACCCAGCCGACCTTCCAGCCGGTGAAGGAGAAGGTCTTGCCGGCGGAGGAGATGGAGACGGTGCGTTCGCGCATGCCGGGCAGGGCGGCGATGGGGTGGTGGGCGCCGTTGAAGACGAGGTGCTCGTAGACCTCGTCGGTGACGACCAGGAGGTCGCGTTCGACGGCGAGTTCGGCGATGGCGGTGAGTTCGTCGGGGGTGAGGACGAGGCCGGTGGGGTTGTGCGGGGAGTTGAGCAGCAGCAGGCGGGTGCGGGGGGTGACCAGGGCGCGCAGTTCGTCGAGGTCGGGGCGGAAGGACGGGGCCCGGAGGGTGAGCGGGACGCGGACGGCGCCGGCCATCGCGACGCAGGCGGCGTAGGAGTCGTAGAAGGGTTCGAAGGCGATGACCTCGTCGCCGGGCTCCAGCAGGGCGAGCAGTGACGCGGCGATGGCCTCGGTGGCGCCGGCGGTGACCAGGACCTCGGTGTCGGGGTCGAGGTCCAGGCCGTGGAAGCGCCGCTGGTGGTCGGCGATCGCGGTGCGCAGCTCGGGGACGCCGGGGCCGGGCGGGTACTGGTTGCCGCGTCCCTCGCGCAGGGCGCGGACGGCCGCCTCGCGGACCTCCTCGGGGCCGTCGGTGTCCGGGAAGCCCTGGCCGAGGTTGATCGAGCCGGTGGCGGTGGCCAGCGCGGACATCTCCGCGAAGATCGTCGTCCCCAGTCCGTCCAGGCGGCGGTTCAACAGCGGCCTCGCACCCATCATGGCTCCTCGCACCTCGGTGTCGGCGGTGGTCGGGCCCATCCTCGGGCCAGGAGGCGGCCGGGGACAAGGACGGCCCGCCACCGGGTGCCGGTGGCGGGCCGTAGCAGGGGGCCTGGACGGGGGAGGCGTCAGCTCTCGTTGGTGCCGTCGGACGGCTTGTCCTCGCCGCCCTCGCCCTCGATCTCGTCCTGCAGGCCGAGGCGCTCGACGATCCACTGCTCGAAGCCGACGGCGGCCTGGGTCCAGTTGGCGGTGGTGGTGACGAAGTAGTCCAGGTTGACGCCGGTGCCGACGATCATCTGGGCCTCGCCGATCAGGCGGACCACGCCGTCCTCGTGGGTGTGGGTGTAGACCTTGGGCCAGAGGGTCTCACGGTTCCACTCGTCGATCAGGTCGAGGACCTCGCCCTTCTTCTCCAGCGGGTACGGGCGGTCGTAGAACGCCCGGACCGCGAAGAGCTCCTTCTGCTCGCCGCGGAACATGTAGTAGACGCGGAAGCCCTCCCAGGGGGCGGTGAGGTCGCCCTCCTCGTCGACGCCGTGCTTGAGCTGCATCTGGTCGAGGAGCTGGCCCACCAGGTTCTGGTCCGGCACGATGATCGGCGGGGGGCCGGCCGGACGCCCGCCCTGGCCTCCGGGCTGGCCACCCTGGGGCATGCCGAACGACGGGATGGACGACGGGTCGATGCTCATGGGGTCCTCTTCCTCAGTGCACGTGGTGGTCGGCAATGAGAGGCCGCCCTTCCGAGTCCATCCTGCCTCATCCGGGGCTCACCTCACAGGGGTGGCCGCAACCCGGTGGGGCATGTCCGGATCATGGGCCGCCCCCTCGAAACCGGGGGGCGGACCTTGATCGTTCCGGGGTGACGGTGGGCTACTTCTCCAGCGGTCCGCGGGCACGGACGGTGAGGCGGTCGCCGTCCTCGTCCCGCTCGACCAGCACGGTGTCGCCGTCGTGCACCTGGCCCGCCAGGATCGCCCGGGCCAGCTGGTCGCCGATCGCGGACTGCACCAGCCGGCGCAGCGGACGGGCGCCGTACGCCGGGTCGTAGCCGGTGAGCGCCAGCCAGTCCCGGGCGGCCGCGGAGACCTCCAGGGCGAGCCGGCGGTCGCGCAGCCGGTCGCCCAGCCGGGCCACCTGGAGGTCGACGATCCGGCTCAGTTCGGCGGTCCCCAGCGGGTCGAAGACCACGATGTCGTCGAGGCGGTTGAGGAACTCCGGCTTGAAGGCGGACCGCACCGACTCCAGCACGAGGGCCTTCTTCCGCTCCTCCGGGGTGGCCGGGTCGACGAGGAACTGACTTCCCAGGTTGGAGGTGAGGATCAGGATCGCGTTGCGGAAGTCCACGGTGCGGCCCTGGCCGTCGGTGAGCCGGCCGTCGTCGAGCACCTGCAGCAGCACGTCGAAGACCTCGGGGTGGGCCTTCTCCACCTCGTCCAGCAGCACCACGCTGTACGGGCGGCGGCGGACCGCCTCGGTGAGCTGGCCGCCCTCCTCGTAGCCGACGTACCCGGGCGGGGCGCCGACCAGGCGGGAGACCGAGTGCTTCTCGCCGTACTCGCTCATGTCGATGCGGACCATCGCCCGCTCGTCGTCGAAGAGGAAGTCGGCCAGCGCCTTGGCGAGTTCGGTCTTGCCGACGCCGGTCGGGCCGAGGAAGAGGAAGGAGCCGGTCGGGCGGTCCGGGTCGGCGATGCCCGAGCGGGTGCGCCGCACGGCGTCCGAGACGGCCTGCACCGCCTCCGCCTGGCCGATCAGGCGGTGTCCCAACTCCTCCTCCATGCGCAGGAGTTTGGTGCTCTCGCCCTCCATCAGCCGGCCGGCCGGGATGCCTGTCCAGGAGGCCACCACATCGGCCACGTCGTCCGGGCCGACCTCCTCCTTGACCATCGAGGCGGAGGCGTCCTCGCCGGCGGCGCGCTCCTGGGCGTCGGAGAGCTCCTTCTCGGCGGCCGGGATCTCGGCGTACATCAGCTTGGACGCGCGCTCGAAGTCGCCGTCCCGCTGGGCGCGTTCGAGCGCGCCGTGCAGGTCGTCCAGCCGCTCCTTGAGCTCGCCGACCCGGTTCAGGCTCTTCTTCTCCTGCTCCCAGCGGGCCGTGAGCACGCTCAGCTGCTCGTTCCGGTCGGCGAGATCGCGGCGCAGCCGGGCCAGCCGGTCGACCGAGGCCGGGTCCGACTCCTTCTCCAGGGCCAGCTCCTCCATCCGCAACCGGTCGACGGTGCGCTGGAGTTCGTCGATCTCGACCGGGGAGGAGTCGATCTCCATCCGCAGCCGGGAGGCCGCCTCGTCGACCAGGTCGATCGCCTTGTCCGGCAGGAAGCGGGAGGTGATGTACCGGTTGGAGAGGGTGGCCGCGGCGACCAGCGCGGCGTCCGCGATCTGCACCTTGTGGTGCGCCTCGTAGCGGCCCTTGAGGCCGCGCAGGATGGCGATGGAGTCCTCGACGCTGGGCTCGCCGACCAGCACCTGCTGGAAGCGTCGCTCCAGGGCCGGGTCCTTCTCGATCCGCTCGCGGTACTCGTCCAGGGTGGTGGCGCCGACCATCCGCAGCTCGCCGCGGGCCAGCATCGGCTTGAGCATGTTGCCGGCGTCCATCGCGGAGTCGCCGCCGGCGCCCGCGCCGACCATGGTGTGCAGCTCGTCGATGAAGGTGACGACCTGGCCGTCGCTCTGCTTGATGTCGTTGAGGACGGCCTTCAGCCGCTCCTCGAACTCGCCGCGGTACTTGGCGCCGGCGACCATCGCGCCGAGGTCCAGGGCGACCAGGCGCTTGCCGCGCAGCGACTCCGGCACGTCGCCGGCCACGATCCGCTGGGCCAGGCCCTCGACGACGGCGGTCTTGCCGACACCGGGCTCGCCGATCAGCACCGGGTTGTTCTTGGTCCGGCGGGAGAGCACCTGGACCACCCGGCGGATCTCCTGGTCGCGGCCGATCACCGGGTCGAGCTTGCCGTCCCGGGCGGCCTGGGTGAGGTCGGTGCCGTACTTCTCCAGCGCCTTGTAGGTGCCCTCGGGGTCCGGCGAGGTGACCCGGGCGCTGCCCCGGACGTCCTTGAACGCGGCGAGCAGCGCCTTCGGGGTGGCGCCGTGGCGCACCAGCAGCTCGGCGACCGCGCCGCCCTCGGCGGCCACGCCGACCAGCAGGTGCTCGGTGGAGACGTACTGGTCGTCGAGGTCGTCGGCGCGCTTGCCGGCCTCGGTCAGCACGGCCAGGGTGTCGCGGGCCAGCTGCGGCGCGGCGACGGTGCTGCCGGACGCGCTGGGCAGCGCGGTGAGCTGGCGGCGGGCCTCGGCGTCGAGGCGGGACACGTCCGCGCCGACCGCCTCAAGCAGCGGCCTGGCGATGCCCTCGGGCTGTTCCAGCAGGGCGATCAGGATGTGCACCGGCTTGACGTCCGGGTTGCCGACGGCCCCGGCCTGCCGGATCGCGGCGGACAGGGCGTCCTGCGTCTTGGTGGTGAACTTGCTGGCGTCCACTGCTGGGGGGTCCTCCTCGTCGTGCGCGATGTCTGCTGTCTACAGCATGCACTAAGTTGAGTCTATTCCGCTCAACTTCTGGATGAACGGTCGGGGCGGACCCGCAGCGCGGGGCGCTCGGCCGAGCCGGCGGGCTTGCGGGCGGCCTTCGGCGGCAGGGCCCGCGCCTGCGCCATCCGCGCCTGGTGGGTCCCGGCCGTCCGCCGGGTCAGCGCCAGCAGTTCCCGGGCCGGGCCGGTCGGCCGCTGCCCGGCCGGCCAGACCGCGCGCAGCGGCCGCCGCAGGTCCAGCTCCTCGGCCAGCCGCACCGCCACCAGCCGCCGGGTCGCCAGCTCCTCCACCACCGCGAGCTCGCTCAGGCAGACCGGCCCGGCCCCGGTCATCGCCGCCGCCTTCAGCGCCGTCGACGAGGCCAGTTCCAGCCGCGGCGGCGCGGTGCCGCCGTACGGCGCCAGCGCCATCTCCAGCACCTCCCGGGTCCCCGACCCCGGCTCGCGCAGCACCAGCGGGGTCTCCGCCAGCTCCCGCGCGGACAGCGGCGAGCGGCGCCGGGCCCACGGATGGTCCGGCGCCACCACGACCACCAGCCGGTCCGCCGCCACCACCGCGCCCGCCAGCCCGGCCGGGGGCAGCGGGCCCTCGACGAAGCCGAGGTCCGCCTCCCCGGCCAGGACGTGGCCGGCCACGTCCGCCGAGTTGGCGGTGCGCAGCGTCACCGCCGTGCCCGGGCTGACCGCGTGCAGCGCCAGCAGCCAGCCCGGCATCAGGTACTCGGCGACGGTCAGGCTGGCCACCACGATCAGGCGGGCGTCCCGGCGCTCGCGCAGCGCGTCGATCCCGGCGTCCAGCGCCTGCGCCGCCTCCACCACCTGCCGCGCCCACTCGACCACCAGCCGGCCCGCCTCGGTGGGCCGGGAGCCGCGCGGGGAGCGTTCCAGCAGCGAGACGCCGATCTGCCGCTCCATGCCTTTGATCCGGGCGCTCGCGGTCGGCTGGCTCACCCCGAGTTCGGCGGCCGCCCGGCCGACGCCGCCGAGCCGGGCCACCGCGAGCAGCAGCTCCAGCGCACCGAGTTCGGGGACACGCGGGGAGAGGGCCATAGGTTCAGGCTATGTCCTCATAGAGCGCGCGGCGCTACCGGCGTCCGCCGCCCCGGGCGACGGTGGGTGCATGGCCACCCTGCTCAGCACCGCCCCCAGCCCCCGCGCGTCCGCCCGCGTCCGCCGTCTCGACCTCGCCCAGCTCGGCCCCAACTGGTACGCGGTGGTCATGGGGACGGCGATCACGGCCAACGGCGCGGCCGCGCTCCCGCTCCACTGGCCGGGCCTGATCGGCTTCGCCGAGGTGATGTGGGCGCTGGGGCTGGCCGGCCTCCTGGTGCTCGGCGCCGCCCGGGCCGTCCACCTCACCCGGCACCGCGCGGCCGCCCGCGAGCAGCTGCTGGACAACCCGGCCACCGCCGTCTTCTACGGCTGCCCGCCGATGGCGCTGCTCTCGGTCGGCCTCGGCACCCTGACCGTCGGCTCCCGGATCATCGGCACGGGCCCGGCCGTCGCGCTCGACCTCGCGCTCTGGACGGCCGGCACGCTGTACGCGCTCGCCGTGGCGGCCGGCATCCCGTACCTGATGATCACCCGGCACACGGTCTCCCCGCTCGCCGCCAACCCGACCTGGCTGCTGCCCGTGGTCGCCCCGCTGGTGGCCTCCGCCACCGGTCCGGCGCTGGTCCCGCACCTGCCGGCCGGCGCCGCCCGGGAGGCGCTGCTGTACGGATGCGCGGGGCTGTTCGGGATCGGCCTGCTGGCCACCCTGGCGGTGCTGCCGGTGGTGCTCACCGGCCTGGTGCACAGCGGGCTGCCCGCCCTGGCGCTCACTCCCACGCTGTTCCTGGTGCTCGGCCCGCTCGGCCAGTCGACCACCGCCGTCCACCAGCTGGCCGACGCCGCCGACCCGGTGTTCCCCGGCCTGGCCCCGGCGGCGGGCGCCCTCGCCGAACTGTTCGGGGTGGCGGTGCTCGGTGCCGCGCTGCTCTGGCTGCCGCTCGCCGTCACCGCCAACCTGCGCGCCCGGCGGGCCGGCATGGGGTTCGCGATGACCTGGTGGGCGTTCACCTTCCCGGTCGGCACCTGCGTCACCGGGGCGGCCGCGCTCGCCCGGCACACCGGCTTCCCCGGCTTCACGGCGCTCGCGGCGGGCCTGTTCGTGCTGCTGCTGACCGGCTGGACCCTCGCCGCGGCGGGCACGGCGACCGCGCTGGCCCGCGGCCGGCTGCTGGCCCGCTGAGGCCGCGGGCTCCCGGCCTCGGCCCGGGTTCCGGAACACGCAACTCCGCCACCGACCGGACGGACGGTCGGAGAATCCTCGCCGCACCCCTGTGACCTGCGGTTTCGCGGAAGCCGGAAACGGCCCGCGGAAGCGTGCGCCGAACCGGCGGTGCAGGTTCCTGCAATTGCGAGAACATGCAGCAGGGTGGCACTTGTTCACCGGCCGTCACGCTGTGAGGGTGGAGGCACGCCAGGTCGTCCGGGCAACCGCAGCCCGAGGAAGGCGACTTGCTCTTCATACTGGATGCGACCGGTACGTCCGCACGTACCTGCATATCGGGGGGGAGAGCACCGGCCGGGACGCCATGTGTGGTGATGGCCCCCGGGACCGGAGCCGTCGAGGCGTTGCTGCTCCGCCTCGACGGAAGCGCTGGGACCGGCGTACACCGGCGGCCCCTGGACCCGAGTGCGACGGCACCCGGGGTCCGGGGGACCGTCGGGCACCAGTACCTTGATCGTCGCCGGCCATCGCGCGCGGCACGCGGAGCACCAACACCCCCGAGCATCCGGCAGGGAGCGTTCGACGTGACGTTCGAGGCGACGGCGGACCCGAGCACCACCCAGGGCGCCGCCGCCGGCGACGGGAGCACGGCCGCCGCCGGGGCGGCCGGCGAGCCCGACGAGGCCGCGCGCCGCGTCTACCTCGCGATCCTCGCGGGCGGCGGCCGGGTCAGGTTCGCCGACGTCCCCGAGTCCGACCGCGACCCCGTTCGCCAACTCGTCTCCATCGGCCTGCTGATGCCCAACCCGATGGACGCCTGCTACACCGCCGTCAGCCCCCGCTCGGTCAGCGACCGCCTCGGCACGGAGCTGCGCAGCGAGGCCACCCGGCTGCTGGTGCGCGCCGAGAGCCTGCCCGGCGCCCTGGACGCCCTCACCCGGGCCTACGACGCGATGCCCCGCCCGCCGGAGCGCTCCGGCGGCGCGGTCTACATCGAGGGCCACGTCCACATCCGGCACCGGATCTCCCAACTGGTCGCTGACTGCCGCACCGAGGTCCTCACCGCCCAGCCGGGCGCCCGCCCGGCCGACGCGCTCAAGATCGCCATCCAGCAGGACGTGCAGCTCCTCCAGCGCGGCTGCTCGCTGCGCACCGTCTACCAGCCCGTCGCGATCGCCGATCCGCCCGCCCTCGCCTACGTCGAGGAGGTCACCCGGCGCGGCTCGCTGATCCGGATCCTGGACGAGCCCTTCGAGCGGCTGATGGTCTTCGACCGCTCGGTCGCGGTGATCTCCGCCTCCGACGACCACAGCACCGCCGCGTTCATCACCGACCCGGCCGCGATCGCCTTCATCGTCAACGCCTTCGAACGCGACTGGTGCCGTGCCGACGCCACCGACTGGTCGGCCGTCCTCGGCCAGAGCCCCACCCCCAGCGCCCCCGACCGGGTCGGCCGGCTGCTCGCCCGCGGCCTCACCCAGCGCGCCGTCGCCACCCGCCTGGGCCTGAGCGAGCGCACCGTCGCCGCCCACATCTCCCGGCTGCGCGACCGCTACGGCGCGCAGACGCTCTTCCAGCTGGGCTGGCTGATGCGGGGTGGCCGTGACGGCGGATGACCTCACCCCGGCCGAGCACGCGCTCTACCTGGCGGCCCTCTCGAACGGCGGCCACCTCGCGGCACCGCCCGCCGCCGGCCCGGGCGCCGATTCGGGCGCCGATTCGGCGGCCCTGGCCGGCCTGCTCGCCCGGGGCCTGTTCGCCCCCGGCGCCGCGGGCTACGCCGCGGTCGACCCACGAGCGGCCGGTGACCGCCTCGCCGCCGGACTCCGCGGGGAGGCCACCCGTCTGCTGGTGCGCGCCGAGAACCTCCCCGACGCCCTCGCCCCGCTCACCGCCGCCTACGACGCCGCGCACCAGGGCCCCGAGTCGCACCACGTCGAGGGCCGGGACGCCATCCGGCACCGGATCTCGCAGCTGCTGGCGGAGTGTCAGGAAGAGCTGCTGACGGCCCAGCCCGGACCGCACTGGGCCGTCACCCTGGAGCCGGCGCTCAGTCAGGACCTCCCGCTGCTGATGACCGGACGCCGGATGCGGACCATCTACCAGCCCGCGGCCCGCCGCCGGCCGGCGGTGGTCGAGTACGCGGGCGCGGTCACCCGCCACGGCTCGCGGATCCGCCTGCTGGACGAACCGTTCGACCGGACGATCATCGTCGACCGGTCGACGGCCGTCGTCTCCGCCCGGTCCGACCACGGCGCCGCCGCCTTCATCACCGACCGGGCCACGGTGGCCGCGCTGGTCGCCGTCTTCGAGCGCGACTGGTCCCGCGCCGCCGCCGTCGACTGGTCCGCCACCCCGCACCGGGCCGCCACCCGGATCACCGGTCTCCTCGCCCGCGGCCTCACCCAGGGCGCCATCGCGACCCGCCTGGGCCTGAGCGAGCGCACCGTCGCCGCCCACATCGCCCGGCTGCGCGACCGTCACGGCGCGCAGACCCTCTTCCAGCTCGGTTGGCGGATGCGGGGCGAGGGCGATGGCTGAGCCGGGGTCAGCCGGTGGCGGCGCCGGTGGGCCAGTAGCCGGACGGGCCGACGGCGGGGGGCTGCTGGCGGGGGACGGTGAACTGCTCGCCGGGGGCGGTCCAGAAGCCCTCGCGCAGGGAGAGCGCCATGCCGGCCCAGTCGAGGGCGGTCTCCACGGTGTGGTGGAGGGCCTCCTGGGACCAGGTGTCGTCGAAGACCAGCGGCAGGACGGGGGCGACCTGCTCGATGGTGGCGATCAGCGGGTTGTGGGTGATGGCCTCGTCCACGAGCAGGACGATCGGCTTGCGCAGTGCCGACGCCCAGCCCAGCTCCAGGCTGACGCCGGCGGAGAGCGGCGCGCCGACGTAGGCGAAGACCAGGTCCGCGGACTGCAGCGCGCGGAAGTCCGACGGCACGCGGGGCTCGGGGGCGCGCCCGGCGACGGTCCAGGCGTCACTGTGGTGGGCGCTGTAGACGGCGGCGCCGCTGCGAAGGAGGGTGGTGCGCAGGGTCGTCAGCCGCGTCCGGCTGGCGAGGGTCACCACACTGTCCGCCGGCCCCGTCAGCCGCATCAGCGGCGCGGCCAGGAACACGCGTGCACGCCGGCCCTCATGGGCCTGGCTGTCGTGGTGACGCAGGTAGGGCTCGGTCATGTCGACTCCGGGGGAAGGCCGACCGGGTTGGGACGGTGCCGGTAGGCGTTGAGAGTGGTTGCTGCTACAAGCGATTCCGGGTGCCCTGTGGTGAGATATTGACAGTACAGCGCCATGATCAGGATCCAGTGCCGGACTATCGAGGGCGAACTGATCGTCTATCAGTGGCCCTGGGTGCGTCCAGGTTCTTGCCCTGTCATCTGGCTGCATGGCAGGGAGATGACGGCACCGGGTCTTCGGTGGGGGTGACAGTGCAACGGGATCTGCGGCATCATGTGGACTCCCGTGCTAATGGTGCCGCTCGCGTTGGCTTTCGGAAAGGAGTGGGCTGGTGTCCCGTATGTCCAGGCTTATGTGCAAGGTCGTGCTTTCAGTGGCCATCGCGATTGGGGCGTTGGCCGGCGGTGTCGCCGCCGGGCAGGCGCAGCAGGCCGGTGACGGCGTCGCTGCCAAGTCCCGCCCCGTCGCCTACCTCACCGCGGAGGACATGAACTGGGGTTGATCCGCGAGGGCATGCCCGTGGGCGGACCCGCCGTCCGGCGCGTCCCCCGACCCTGATCGCCGTTCAGTCGTTCTTCTGGTGCGAGGCGCGTCCCAGGACGTAGCCCAACTGGAAGAGGGAGTCGACGTCGTAGTCGTCCCGCATTTCCGCGATGTGCCGGGCCAGGGTCCGCTCACTGATGCCCAGCCGTCGTGCGATGACCCGGTGGTTGGTCCCGGAGAGAAGCAGGTCGATGATCGTCTGCCGGAGTCTCGAAACGACCTCCTGCGGAACGGTGGCATCGCCGTCGAAAGCCAGTGCCCGGCTCCAGTTCCGTTCGAACACCTCCTCCACGAGGAAGGTGATGACCGCGGGATCCCGGACGAACGCCGCGACGTCGTCGCCGTCCACCGGGAGGACCGCGAGGCGACGGTCGACGATGAGCAGCCGCGCGTACGGTTCGTCGAGCGTGCGGAATTGATATCCCTCCCTGGCGAGCCTGGCGACGTATTCCCGGGTGGGCTGGTGGTAACGGGTGCTGGCGTTGTAGATGGTGCGCATGGAAGCGCCCCGCTGGAGGCTCTTGAGGTCGCGCTCCAGGCCGGCGGCGAGGAGTTCCGGAGGTCTCGGGCCGCCGGGCTGCATGGCCAGCCCCTCGGTCATGCCGGCGGCCATCTCCTGCTGGAGGCGTTGATTGATCACCGCCTTCCCGTGCAGGTATTCGATGGGGCCGCCGATCTTGTCGGGGCCATGAAAAGCCTCGGCGAGTTCGGCGAAATCCGTCGGTATGGCGACCGCGTGGGTGAGCAATTCGAGCGCCTGGCGCTGCCAGACGGAACTGAGGCTCAACGAAAGCTGGGCGGGATCCGCCGCGATGAAGGCCCCGGGATCGTCGCTGTTCGGAATGAGGAGCCCGAGATCCAGCAACTCCCGGAGTGCGTGGTTGCATTCCGGATTTGCGCTGTCTGGTATTCGGCCGCTGTCGTGGATCGTCTTCAGGTAGAGCGCACGGGCGTCCGCGGAAAGAATTCGTGACCCGCCATCGGCGGAACCAGGCTGCTCTCGCCCGCTCATCTTCGGCTCCCTGTCGTCGACCGGACAACTAGTCAACGTCCTAAAACACGTGTACCAGGCATCCTAGGATGCGAATGCAGCCCTTCATCCGCTTCCACGGCAGCTGCCGAGGCATGCTCCGGTGCGGCACTCTCTCACAGACGGGGCCGCCGCCGGCACCCCCCGGCCAGGGGGAAACCGACGGCGGAACGGGCGGCCCGGTGGCCGTCAGCGCTTGGGGCGCCAGACCACCAGGGCGCTGGAGTGCGGCGTGGGCGGCTGGTAGGGGACGAGGTCGCGGCGGTAGGAGGCGTGGATGGTGGCCTCGCGCTGCTGGAGCGCGGTGGCGGCCCCCTCCAGGGAGTCGGCCAGCTCGGCGATCCGGGACTGGAGCGCGGCGACCTGGTTCTCCAGCTCGATGATCCGCTTGATGCCGGCCAGGTTGATGCCCTCGTCCTGGGAGAGCCGCTGGACCTCGCGCAGCTGCTGGATGTCGCGCGCGGAGTAGCGCCGGCCGCGCCCGGCGGTGCGGTCGGGGCAGACCAGGCCGAGCCGGTCGTACTGGCGGAGGGTCTGCGGGTGCAGGCCGGAGAGCTCGGCGGCCACCGAGATCACGTAGACCGGGGTCTCCTCGGTGAGCACGTACTGGGGCTGCGGGGCGGCCCGGCGGGTGGTGCGGCGGGCGCCGCCTCCGGGGAGGCCTTCGCCGAGGCCGGGGCCGATGGGGTCGTCGGGGGTCATCTGGTCGTCACGCTCCCTCCGCCGCCCGGAAGAGGGCGGCTCGCGGGTCGTCGGAGGCGGTCGCCTCGCGGTACTGCTCCAGAGCGGTCAGTGCCTCGCCGGTGACGTGCTGGGGCACCACGACCTCCATGGTGACCAGGAGGTCGCCGCGGGTGCCGTCCTTGCGGGTGGCGCCCTTGCCGCGGGCCCGCAGGGTGAGGCCGTTGGCGCTGCCCGGGGGCAGCTTGAGCTTCACCGACGGGCCGTTCAGGGTCGGCACCTCGATGGTGCCGCCGAGCGCGGCCTCGGGGAAGGTCACCGGCACCGTCACCGTCAGGTTGTCGGCCTTGCGCCCGAACACCGGGTGCGGGTCGACGTGGACGGTGACGTACAGGTCGCCGGGCTGGCCGCCGCGCTCGCCCTGGGCGCCCTTGCCCTTGAGACGGATCCGCTGGGCGTCCTGGACGCCGGCCGGGATCCGGACCTGCATGGTGCGGGCGGAGCTGGCGCGGCCGCTGCCGTGGCAGTCCGGGCACGGGTCGTCGACGATCATGCCGCGGCCCCGGCAGTCCCGGCAGGGCTCGGAGAGCGCGAAGGCGCCCTGGCCTCGGCTGACCGTGCCGGAGCCGACGCAGGTCGGACAGACCCGGGGGGTGGTGCCGGACTTGGCGCCGGTGCCGTTGCAGAGCCGGCAGGGGGCCTGGCTGGTCATCCGCAGCGGGACGGTGGCCCCGTCCACGGCCTCCTCGAAGGAGAGCGTCACCTCGGTCTCGACGTCGGCGCCGCGCCGCGGCTGGGCCTGCCGGCCGCCGCGGTTGAACAGCCCGCCGAAGACGTCGCCGAGGCCGCCGCCGGCGGCGCCGCCGCCGCCCTGGCTGCCGCTGAAGAGGTCGCCGAAGTCGAAGCTGTAGCTGCCGGTGCCGCCCGGGCCGCCGGGCCGGAAGCCGCCGTTGGCGAAGAGGCTGCGGGCCTCGTCGTACTCCTTGCGGCGCTTCTCGTCCGAGAGGACGTCGTAGGCCTCGGAGATGTCCTTGAACCGCTCCTCGGCCTTGGTGTCGCCCTTGTTGGCGTCGGGGTGGAACTCGCGCGCCAGCTTGCGGTAGGTCTTCTTGATCTCCGTGGCGCTGGCGTCCTTGGGCACGCCGAGGACCTTGTAGTAGTCCTTCTCCACGTAGTCCTTGCCGCTCATGGCCGGCGCCACCTCCCGAGGTCCATCGTCACTGTGCTGTCAACGGTCCGGGCACGGCCGTCCGTGCCCGGGCACGTCGACAACGCGCTGCGGAGCCGCCCGCCGTACTGGCCGGCGTACGACTCCGCAGCGCAGGGGTTGTCAGCTGTCACCGGTGGTCAGCTGTCCGAGCCACCGTCTGCCTGGTCCTTCTTCTCCCCGCCCTTGGCGGTGTCGGCGTCCGGGCCGGACGCGGTCTGGGTGCCCGGCTGGGGCTCCGCGACCGCGACCATCGCCGGGCGGATGATCCGCTCGCCGATCCGGTAGCCGGGCTGGAGGATCTGGACGCAGGTGTCCTCGGTGACCTCCGAGGAGTAGCTGTGCATCAGCGCCTCGTGCATGGTCGGGTCGAAGGGCTCGCCCTCCTTGCCGAACTGCTGCAGGCCCAGCTTGGCGACGACCGTCTCCAGCGACTCCGCGACGGACTTGAAGCCGCCCGTCACCTCGCCGTGGTCGCGGGCGCGGCCGATGTCGTCCAGCACCGGGATCAGCGACTCCAGGATGTTGGAGACGGCGATCTCACGGACCGTCAGCCGGTCGCGCTCGACCCGCTTGCGGTAGTTCTGGTACTCGGCCTGGAGACGCTGGAGGTCGCCCGTGCGCTCGGCCAGCTCGCGCTTGGCCGTGGCCAGCGCCTCGGTGCCGGAGGCGGAGCCCTCGGCCCCGGCCGCGGCGGCCTCCTCGGCCGCCTTGATCACGGCCTCCTCGGCGGCGGAGTCGTCGCCGGGCTCGGCACCCTGCGGCTTCTCCGTCATGCCGCACCGCCCTTGGGCTTCTCGTCGTCCACGATCTCGGCGTCGACGACGTCGTCGTCCTTGGCACCCGCGTCACCGGCGGCACCCGCGCCCGCACCGGCCGCACCGGCGGCGTCGGCGTTGGCGTACAGCGCCTGGCCGAGCTTCTGGGCGGTGGTGGAGACCTTCTCCGAGGCCTCGCGGATCTTCGCGATGTCCTCGCCCTTCAGGGCCTCCTTGAGCTCGCCGATGGCGGTCTCGACCTCGGTCTTGACGTCGGCCGGCAGCTTGTCGGCGTTGTCGGCGATGAACTTCTCGGTGGAGTAGACGAGCTGCTCGGCCTGGTTGCGGGTCTCCACGGCCTCGCGGCGCTTGTGGTCCTCCTCCGCGTACTGCTCGGCCTCGCGCATCATGCGCTCGATGTCGTCCTTCGGCAGCGCGGAGCCGCCGGTGACGGTCATCTTCTGCTCCTTGCCGGTGCCGAGGTCCTTGGCGCCGACGTGCATGATGCCGTTGGCGTCGATGTCGAAGGTGACCTCGATCTGGGGCAGGCCGCGGGGGGCCGGCGGCAGGCCGGTCAGCTCGAACATGCCGAGCTTCTTGTTGTACGCGGCGATCTCGCGCTCGCCCTGGTAGACCTGGATCTGCACGGACGGCTGGTTGTCCTCGGCCGTGGTGAAGATCTCCGAGCGCTTGGTCGGGATCGTGGTGTTGCGCTCGATCAGCTTGGTCATGATGCCGCCCTTGGTCTCGATGCCGAGGGACAGCGGGGTGACGTCGAGCAGCAGGACGTCCTTGACCTCGCCCTTGAGGACACCGGCCTGGAGCGCGGCGCCGATGGCGACGACCTCGTCCGGGTTGACGCCCTTGTTGGCGTCCTTGCCGCCGGTCAGCTCGCGGACCAGCTCGGCGACGGCCGGCATGCGGGTGGAGCCGCCGACGAGGACGACGTGGTCGATCTCGGAGAGCGCGATGCCGGCGTCCTTGATCACGTTGTGGAACGGGATCTTGCAGCGCTCCAGCAGGTCGGAGGTCAGCTGCTGGAACTGGGCCCGGGTGAGCTTCTCGTCCAGGTGCAGCGGGCCCTCGGCGGAGGCCGTGATGTAGGGCAGGTTGATCGAGGTCTCGGAGGACGAGGACAGCTCGATCTTGGCCTTCTCGGCGGCCTCGCGCAGACGCTGCAGGGCCATCTTGTCCTTGGACAGGTCCACGCCGTGGCCGGCCTGGAAGACCTTGACCAGGTGGTCGACGATCTTCTGGTCCCAGTCGTCGCCGCCGAGGTGGTTGTCACCGTTGGTGGCCTTCACCTCGACGACCCCGTCGCCGATCTCCAGCAGGGAGACGTCGAAGGTGCCGCCGCCGAGGTCGAAGACCAGGATGGTCTGGTCGTCCTTGTCCAGGCCGTAGGCCAGGGCGGCCGCGGTCGGCTCGTTGACGATGCGCAGGACGTTGAGGCCCGCGATCTCACCGGCCTCCTTGGTGGCCTGGCGCTCGGAGTCGGAGAAGTACGCCGGAACGGTGATGACGGCGTCGGTGACCTGCTCGCCCAGGTAGGCCTCGGCGTCCCGCTTCAGCTTCTGCAGCACGAAGGCGCTGATCTGCTGCGGGTTGAAGTCCTTGCCGTCCAGCCCGATCTTCCAGCTGGTGCCCATGTGACGCTTGACCGAGCGAATGGTCCGGTCGACGTTGGTGACCGCCTGGCGCTTGGCCACCTCGCCGACGAGCACCTCGCCGTTCTTCGCGAAGGCGACGACGGACGGCGTGGTCCGCGCGCCCTCGGCGTTCGTGATGACGGTGGGCTCGCCACCCTCCAGAACGCTGACGACCGAGTTCGTCGTGCCGAGGTCGATGCCGACCGCGCGTGCCATCGTAGATACCTCCACGGAAGAGTTGAGCTTTACGGACTCAAGGATGCATGACGAGGCGGGTGCCGTCAACAGCCCTGAGTCCTGGCCGCTCAACTTTGCTGAGCCGTGCTCCGAGTGCGGCGGCCGGGCCGTGCCGCGCGTGCGCCCGCGTGACTGCCGCCATACCTTGAGCATCTTCAGCAGAAGCGGTGGCGAACGGTAATGTCCGGGCCGTCGGCCCTGGAAGTTACCGACGAGTACAATGCCTCCGGAGACACCGGACACCAGCAACACGCAAGCCGCAGGAGACGGAGAGCCGATGCAGCTAGCAGCGATCGTCATCTCGCTGGTCACCTTTGTGATCGGCACCGCGCTCGCCGCTCGTGCGGCGCTGTACATCTACCGGGTGGTGCGCACCGGCCAGCCGGACGCCACCCGCTTCGGGCAACCCGCGCAGCGGGCGAAGACCGTGGCGGTGGAGTTCGTCGGCCACACCCGGATGAACCGCTGGGGGATCGTCGGCGTCGCCCACTGGTTCGTCGCGGTCGGCTTCTTCAGCCTGATCCTGACCCTGGTGACCGCGTTCTTCCAGCTGTTCGACGCCGAGTTCGTGCTGCCGGTGCTCGGCGGCTGGCTGCCGTACGAGCTGTTCACCGAACTGGTCGGCACCTTCACCACGCTGGGCATCGCGACGCTGATCGTGATCCGCCTGCTCAGCCTGCCCGGCCGGGCGGGCCGCAAGTCCCGCTTCGCCGGCTCGATCGCCTGGCAGGCCTTCTACGTCGAGTACACGATCCTCGGCATCGGCCTGTGCATCATGATCCTGCGCGGCCTGGAGGGCGCGCTGGAGAACGTCGGCTCCTACGAGGCCAAGTACCTGATCTCCTACCCGCTGGTGGTGGCCTTCCGCGGTCTGTCCCACGGCACCCTGGAGAACCTGGTCTACCTCTTCGCGATGCTGAAGATCAGCATCTCCTTCGCCTGGGCGATCACCATCGGTCTCAACCCCTCGATGGGCGTCGCCTGGCACCGCTTCCTGGGCTTCTTCAACATCTACTTCAAGCGCGAGGAGGACGGCTCCACCGCGCTCGGCGAACTGCGCCCGATGACCAGCGGCGGACAGCCGATCGACTTCGAGGACCCGGCCGACGACGCCGTCTTCGGCGTCTCCCAGGTCGAGCACTTCTCCTGGAAGGGCATCCTCGACTTCTCCACCTGCACCGAGTGCGGCCGCTGCCAGTCGCAGTGCCCGGCCTGGAACACCGGCAAGCCGCTGTCGCCCAAGCTGCTGATCATGAGCCTGCGCGAGCACGCCTTCGGCAAGGCCCCCTACCTGCTCGCCGGTGGCGGCAAGGACATGGAGGGCACCGAGAAGGCCACCGCCGAGCAGCTCAAGGACGTCCCCGCCGCCGCCTTGGCCGAGGCCGAGCGCCCGCTGATCGGCACCGCCGAAGAGAACGGCGTCATCGACCCCGACGTGCTGTGGTCCTGCACCACCTGCGGCGCCTGCGTCGAGCAGTGCCCGGTCGACATCGAGCACATCGACCACATCGTCGACATGCGCCGCTACCAGGTGATGATCGAATCCTCGTTCCCCACCGAGGCCGGCACCATGCTCAAGAACCTGGAGAACAAGGGCAACCCCTGGGGCATGGCCACCAAGGCCCGCCTGGACTGGGTCAAGGAGCTCAAGAAGGAGACCGGCATCGAGGTGCCGGTGATCGGCGAGGACATCGACCCCGCCGAGGTCGAGTACCTGTACTGGGTGGGCTGCGCCGGCGCCCTGGAGGACCGCGCCAAGAAGACCACCAAGGCCTTCGCCGAGCTGCTGCACACCGCCGGCGTGAAGTTCGCGATCCTCGGCAAGGAGGAGTCCTGCACCGGTGACTCCGCCCGCCGCCTGGGCAACGAGTTCCTCTTCCAGATGCTCGGCGCGCAGAACGTCGAGACCCTGAACGCGGCCCTGGAGGACGCTCCGGTCAAGCGGATCGTGGCGACCTGCCCGCACTGCTTCAACACCATCGCCAACGAGTACCCGCAGCTGGGCGGCCACTTCGAGGTCATCCACCACACCCAGCTGCTGCAGCACCTCATCGACGAGGGCAGGCTGGTGCCGGTCAACCCGGTCGAGGGCCTGATCACCTACCACGACCCCTGCTACCTGGGCCGCCACAACAAGGTCTACAGCCCGCCGCGCGAGATCATGGACAAGGTCCCGGGCCTGCGCCAGCAGGAGATGCACCGCCACAAGGAGCGCGGCTTCTGCTGCGGCGCCGGCGGCGCGCGGATGTGGATGGAGGAGCGCATCGGCAAGCGGATCAACACCGAGCGCGTCGACGAGGCGCTGTCCCTCAACCCGGACATCGTCTCCACCGCCTGCCCGTTCTGCCTGGTCATGCTCTCCGACTCGGTCAACGGCAAGAAGAACGAGGGCGCGGCCAAGGAGCACCTGAAGGTCGTCGACGTCGCCCAGCTGCTGCTCGACTCGGTCAAGGCGATCCCGTCGGCCGGGGCCGAGGAGCCGCGGACCGTGGACGCCTGAGGCGCGCCGGGCGGATCGCCCGGCGGACCGACGGGGCCGTGAACCGGCCCGGTTGTTCGACAGTTCTGCAACAACCGCCCCGGCCCG
>NZ_BAAAKJ010000183.1:12782-19976 GCF_039527695.1 Kitasatospora putterlickiae | reverse complement strand
ACGGCGTCGGCTACGCGCTGGAGGCCCCGCTCTCGTAGCGGCGAAGCCTCGGACACCGGGCCGCCGGGGGGCCCGGCCGTCGGGAGGAAATACAGTAGGCGCCGGACCGGCCGCGCGCCGGTCGAGCGGTTCCGGCCCCCGGAACGGCGTACAGCACACCGACGGAGGTATCGGCCCGCCGGGCCGGGCCGCAGAGACCACAAGGGGAACAGCGCAGACCATGACCGAGGCGATCATGCTGGTCGGTGGTAAGGGCACGCGACTGCGTCCGCTGACCACCCACACCCCCAAGCCCATGCTGCCGGTGGCAGGCGTCCCGTTCATCGCGCACCAGCTGGCGCGCGCGGCGGCGGCCGGGGTCACCCGCGTGGTGCTCGCCACCTCCTACCTCGCCGAGGTCTTCGAGGACCACTTCCAGGACGGCACGCCCTACGGCATCGAGCTGGTCTACCTGACCGAGCGCGAGCCGCTCGGCACCGGCGGCGCCATCCGCAACGCGGCCACCGGGCTCACCTGCGGCCCCGACGAGCCGGTCCTGGTCTTCAACGGCGACATCCTCTCCGGCGTCGACATCGCCGCCCTGCGCGACGGCCACGTGGCCGCCGGGGCCGACGTCACCCTGCACCTCACCCGGGTCGAGGACCCGCGCGCCTTCGGGCTCGTCCCCACCGACGCCGACGGGCGGGTGCTGGAGTTCCTGGAGAAGCCGGAGACGCCGGAGCAGATCGTCACCGACCAGATCAACGCCGGCTGCTACGTCTTCACCCGCTCGGTCATCGACCGCATCCCGACCGGCCGCGAGGTCTCCGTGGAGCGCGAGACCTTCCCCGGGCTGCTGGCCACCGGCGCGCTGCTGCGCGGCGTCGTCGACACCTCGTACTGGCTCGACCTCGGCACCCCGGCCGCCTTCGTGCGCGGCTCGGCCGACCTGGTGCTCGGCAAGGTCGACTCGCCCGCCGTCCCCGGCCCGACCGGCGACGCGCTGCTGCTGCCCGGCTCGACCGTCCGGCACGGGGCGGTGCTCAGCGGCGGCACGGTGGTCTCCGAGGGCGCGGTGGTCGAGGCCGGCGCGATCGTCGAGGGCAGCGTGATCCTGCCCGGAGCCGTCATCGGGCCGGACACCCTGGTCAAGGACTCGATCGTGGGCGCCTTCGCGACCATCGGCGACCGCACCGCGCTGGACGGCGCGGTGATCGGGGACGGCGCGATCGTGGAGTCCGACAACGAACTGCCGAACGGCGTGCGGATCGCCTGCGGCACGCTGCTGCCGGTCGGCGCCGTGCGCACCTCGGCCGGCCCGGGCGGGTGCCCGGCCGGCACCAGCGCCGCGGCGGCGGTGCACGGGGCGACGGTCGGCGCGCGGCGGTAACAGGCTCGCTGCAAAGCGGCCCCGGTCCGGTTCCCGCCCGCCGCGCCGCCCGCCGGGCGGGTACCTTCGGAACGTGGCTGGCAATCGATACGACAGCGGTCAGGGCGCCGACCCCCGTGGCGGGTGGTCGGCGCCCCCGCGGCAGCAGGCGACGCCCGGGGGGTACGGGCCGACGGACGGGCCGGAGTACTTCACCGGTCCGCAGCAGGGGCCTCAGGACCCGTACAACGCGTACGACCCGTACGGCCCCCGCGCCCCGCAGGCCCCGCACCAGGGCCCGTACCCGGCCCCGCACCAGGGCCCGTACCCGGCTCCGCACCAGGACCAGGCCCCGCACCACGACCCGTACGCGGCCGACAACCCGGGCCACACCCGGGCCTTCCCGGTCGGCGCCGACCCGTACGCGGGCGAGCCGCCCGCCTACGGCCAGGAGCGGCCCTCCTACCCGTACGGCGAGGACAACGTCGCCGTCTACCGGGCCGGCGGCCAGTCCGCGCCGCAGGTCAGCGGGCCCCGGCCGACCTGGCGCGAACTGCTGACCGGCCTGTTCCGCACACCCACCGCGATCTTCGACCGCACCCGCGACCACCAGGTCTGGCTCCCCGCCGTCACGGTCTCCCTGCTGTACGGCGCCCTCGCCGTGCTCGGCATCGGCCTGACCCGCGACGACGTCTTCAACTCGACCTTCACCGTGGCGCTCAGCTCGATGCTCGCCGCCGCGATCGGTTTCACGCTGGCCGGCGCGATGCTCGCCGCCGTCACGTACGGGCTGGCCCGGCAGTTCGGCGGCGACGGTCCGTGGCGGTCCACGGTCGGCCTCGCGATGCTGATCGGCTGGGTCACCGACGCGCCCCGGCTGCTGCTGGCGCTGGTGCTGCCCGCCGACAACCCGGTCGTCCAGGTGGTGGGCTGGGCCACCTGGCTGTTCTGCGGCTACCTGCTGGCGGGCATGGTCCGCCGGCTGCACGACCTGCCCTGGGGCAAGGCGGCCGGCGCGGCCGCGCTGCAGTTGCTGGCCCTGCTGGTGCTGATCAAGCTGCCGACCCTGGGCTGACCCGCGGCGCCGCTCGGCGACAATGGAGGACGGGCCTCGCTGCGCGGGGCCCGTTCCGTTCGTCCCGTCCACCCTCACCCGCACGGAGCCAGGCATGACCCTCCCCACCACCCACGTCAGCTTCCCGGCCGGGGCGGTGACCGGCGAGTCGACGGTGCTCGCGGTGCACCCGCTGGACGACGGCCGCCACGCCGTGGTCACCGGGGCGACCCCGTTCCACCCGCTCGACCACACCTGGCCCGACCAGCCGGCCGACCTCGGCACCCTCACCGTGGACGGCGTCGAGCTGGCCGTCGTCGACTGCCTGACCGGCGCGGTGGGCCCGGACGGCGGCGCGCCGCTGGTCGGCGCCGACATCCCGGTCCGGCGCGGCGACGAGGAGTGGTCCTGGCTGGTCCTGCACGTCCTCGCGGCCGACCCGGGCGACCTCGTCGGCCGGACCGCCCTGCTCACCGTCGACGCCGGGCGCCGGGCCGCGCTCAGCGCCTCGCACAGCGGCTGCCACCTGCTCGCCCTAGCCCTCAACGAGGCGCTCGCGCCGCGCTGGCGCAAGGACCCGGGCCGCGCCGACGCCTTCGGCCACCCGGACTTCGACAGCCTCGCCATGGCGGCCTCGGTGATGGACACCGAGGCGAGCACCGACACCTACCGGCTCGGCAAGTCGCTGCGCAAGAAGGGCTTCACCGCCGACGCCACCGAGGACCTCCCGGCCCTCGCCGACGCCCTCCCCGAGCTCACCGAGGCCGTCAACCGCCGGCTGGCCGCCTGGGTCGCCGCCGACGCCCCGGTGCGCGTCGACGTCCCCGGCCCGGAGCTGACCGCCCGCCGCCAGTGGCACTGCGAGCTGCCCGAGGGCGCGGCCCGGATCTTCTGCGGCGGCACCCACCTGCACCACCTGGGCGAGCTGGCCGAACTCCGCACCGAGCTGCGGCTGTCCGAGGACGGCGGCGAGCTGGTCGCCGTCACCCGCCCGAAGCGGGCCTGACGCACCGGCGGGCGGTCACCCCTTCCCCAGGGGTGACCGCCCGCGCCGTGTGCTCCTCGTCCTCCGCCCGCCGGCTCAGACCCGCGTGCGGTGGAAGTTCAGGTAGGACCGGGACGGCGTCGGACCGCGCTGCCCCTGGTACCGCGAGCCGTACCGCTCCGAGCCGTACGGGTGCTCCGACGGCGAGGAGAGCCGGAACAGGCAGAGCTGCCCGATCTTCATCCCCGGGTAGAGCTTGATCGGCAGCGTCGCGACGTTCGACAGCTCCAGCGTGACGTGTCCGCTGAAGCCCGGGTCGATGAAGCCCGCCGTGGAGTGCGTCAGCAGCCCGAGCCGGCCCAGGCTGGACTTGCCCTCCAGCCGCGAGGCGACGTCGTCGGGCAGCGTGATGACCTCGTAGGTCGACGCCAGCACGAACTCGCCCGGGTGCAGGATGAACGCCTCGTCGCCCTCCGGCTCGACCAGCCGGGTCAGGTCCGGCTGCTCCTCGGAGGGGTCGATGTGCGGGTAGCGGTGGTTCTCGAAGACCCGGAAGAAGCGGTCCAGGCGCACGTCGATGCTCGACGGCTGGACCATCGCGGGGTCGAAGGGATCGATCACCACCCGGCCGTTGTCGATCTCGGCCCGGATGTCCTTGTCAGAGAGCAGCACGCTCCGAGATTACGTGCACGACGCGGCCCCGGACGAATCGCCCGGGGCCGCGCCCGTCACTTCTCTCCCGTGTCCGCCCTCGTCAGGCGAGGAACTCCGCGGCCTCCAGCCGCAGCGCCCGGGCCAGTTGCGGCTCGGACAGCTCCCGCACGTCGGCCAGCACCGAACTCCGCAGCCGTCCGCACTGCGGACACCTGATCAGCCGACCCGGCCCCAGCCGGCCGGGCCCGAGGTTCTGCATCGGGAACGTGGTGGTGCTGAACAGGTGCCCCTCGGCACAACGAACGACGGCGCGCTGCTCCATCGGTCCCCTTCCCATCCTTACCCCAGTACTCACCCGTACTCGTCGCCCCGAACGGCGGAGCCCCCGGGACCAGCGTCACATTAGGGGATGTACCGGACATTCCACACCAAGGCTCGCCGCCCCGATCCCCGCCCGCCGGAGCACTCTCACGCGGCCCACACAGTACGCCCCCGCCGCCGCCCCCACCCCATCGCCACGACCACCACCCACCTGTGCAACCCCCGTCACGCATGGGGTACAGTGAGGGACAGATCGAGCGGTCTCTGACGGCTCATCAGGCGGGCGTAGTTTAATGGTAGAACATGAGCTTCCCAAGCTTAGAGCGCGAGTTCGATTCTCGTCGCCCGCTCCAGTGGTAAGAAAGCCGCAGGTCAGTGACCTGCGGCTTTTGTGTTTTCCGGGGCGCGGGGGAGGGTGCGGATGGGGCGGGTGGCCAGGAGGGCGGTGGCGGTGAGGAGGGCGACGGCGGCGCCGAGGAGGAGGACGCCGTCGGTGCCGAAGGCGTGGGCGGCGGGGCCGGCCAGGGCGCTGCCGATGGGGTACATGCCGACGGAGCCGGCCACCTCGTAGGCGTGGACGCGGTTGAGCACCTCGCCGGGGACCTGGGTCTGGACGCTGGTCGCCCACATGACGCCCCAGACGCCGGTGCCGGCGCCGACCGCGACCTGGGCGGCGAAGAGCAGCCAGAGCGGCCAGCCGAGGACGATGCCGAGCGGGTAGAGGGGGTAGGCCAGCATCGCGACGGCTCCGGCGGCGAGCGGGTGGGCGGGCTTGTAGCGGATCGCCAGCAGGCCGCCGGCCACGGTGCCCGCGCCCAGCGCGCAGTTGAGCAGGCCGAAGGCGGTCGCGCCGTGCTCGGGGACGATGACGCCGGCGGCCACCGACAGCTGCGGGCCCCAGGAGAGCACCGCGAAGACCATCCAGATCACGATCACGCCCCAGAGCCAGTCGCGGGCGCGGAACTCCCGCCAGCCGACCGCCAGGTTGTGCCAGAGGCCCCCGCCCGCCGGAGGGGCGGGCACCGTCCCGAGCCGGAGCGCGAACAGGCAGACGGCGCTGGTCCCGTAGGCGACGGCGGAGATCACCATCACCCAGGCCGTGTCGCCGAGCCCGACCAGGACGCCGGCCAGCGCCGGGCCGCCCAGTCCGGTGAGCGCCTCGGAGGTGCGCAGCACCCCGTTGGCGCCCTGGACGTCGCGGGCGACCAGGGGGACGGTGGAGGCGGCGCCGGGCTGGAACATCGCGTTGGCGGTGCCGGCCACCACCAGCAGCGCGTACAACTGCCAGAGCCGGTCGACGCCGTGCAGGAACAACAGGGCGAGCAGGACCTGGGCGGCGAGGTTGGCGAGGTCGGCGGCGATCATCATCCGGCGGGCGGTGAACCGGTCGGCGAGCACCCCGCCGAACAGCACCAGGCCGGCGAACGGGCCCACCAGGAAGGCCATCGCGTACCCCGCGGTGTCCAGGCCGTAGCCGCCGCTGAGCAGGCCGGCCGAGACGGCGACCGGCAGCATGGCCCAGCTGAGCAGGCCCGCGCTGCGGGCGGTGAAGTAGTACCGGAAGTTGCGGGACCAGATCGCCGGTTGAGGGGCCTCGGCCGGGGACGCTTCGGAGGGTCGGTGGGTCAGCAGGTCGTCCATGCGGCCACCGTAGGGAGGCGGACCGGTGGGGCTCCGGTAGTCGGACCAGAGCCCGGCGGACGCCGGACGCGTCCGACGCGTTAGCGCTGACCTGCGGTTTCGTCCTGTGTTCGGCGCTCCGCCGGGCGGACCGGCAGAACCGGGGAAACTGCCGGGGCGGAACTTCCGCCGTCGGCCATCGCCCGGGAGAGCCGCAGCGACTCGCGCCAGTGGCCGAACGCCCGGCTCCGGGCGCCGAGGGCCGCCTGCGCGTGGCCGAGCGCGAGGTGGCTGCGCGCCTCGCCGGGCCGGTGCCCGGTCTCGCGGTGCACGGCGAGCGCGGCGTGTCCGCTCTCCAGGGCGGTGCGCGACTCGCCCAGCCGGACCCGGACGCGGGCCAGCGCGTCGAGCGCGCAGCCTTCGAGCATCCGGAACCGTGCCTCGCGGGAGAGCGTGACGGCGTCCTCCGCGGTGCGCAGGGCGGCCCGCGGGTCCAGGCGGGCCTGGGCCGTCGCGAGCCCGACGAGCGCGGCGGCCTGCGGGAACCGGTCGTTGACCAGTTCGGCGAGGCGCAGCGCCTCCCGGTAGCTGTCGGCCGCCTCGGCGGACCGCTGGGCGCGCTCCTGCGCGGCGCCCAGCGCCAGGTGGGCGTTGGCCTCCAGGGCCCGGTTGCGCAGCGTCCGCGCGGCGGCGAGCGCGGTGTGGGCGAGCAGCCGCCCGGTGACGGTGTCGCCCAGGTCGGTGTAGGCGCCGGAGAGGCCGTTCAGGGCCACCGTCTCGCTGAACTTGTTGCCGTCGTGCAGATGGATCGGGAGGGCTCCGCCGAGTGTCCGGATCGCGTCCCCGGGGCGTCCCAGCGCCCGGTGGACGACGCCCAGGTTGGTGTGCGAGACCGCCTCCGCGCGGGCCGCGTCGAGGTCGCGGAAGTGCCGGGCCTCCCGCGCGAAGTGCTGGGCGGCCTCGTGTAGTTGGCCGAGCCGCCAGCAGACCAGGCCGAGCGCGGCGACGTCGTCGTCGGCGCCCCCGCGGCGGACGGGCCGGGCGCGGCGCCGCAGGGCGGTGGTGGCGGGCTCGGAGCAGTCGCCGGTGTACATCCCGGTCGACAGGTAGCTGTACAGGTTCCCGGCCAGCCGCCGGGCGACGGTGGTGAAGCCGGCGCCGTCCGCCTCCTGGACGGCGCCGGCCAGGTTCTCGCGTTCGCGCTCCAGCCAC
>NZ_BAAAKJ010000183.1:0-12694 GCF_039527695.1 Kitasatospora putterlickiae | reverse complement strand
CGCCAGGGGGTAGGCGCCCTGGGTGCTGGTGCCCTGGACGACGGAGCGGCCGGTGCCGCGCCGGCCGGGTCGGCGGGGAAGAGCAGCCGGGCCGCCGCGTCGGTGCGGTGCAGGTACCAGTCGAAGAGCCGCCGGCGGGCGGCGTGCGCCTCGGTGGCGCCGGCCAGGTCGCGGGCGTAGGAGCGCAGCAGGTCGTGCAGCCCGAACCGGCCGGCCGCCCGTTCCTGCACCAGGTGGGCGTCGGCCAGGCCCGCCAGCAGCGCGGCCGCCGCGGCCGGGGCCGAGTCGGCCAGCGCGGCGGCGCCGTCCGCGCCGAGGTCCGGGCCGGGCATCAGGCCGAGCAGCCGGAACATCCGCTGGGCCGCGGGCGGGAGCGCGCGGTAGGAGAGGTCGAAGGCGGCCCGTACCGTCGAGCGCCGGTCGCCTTCGACGTGCAGCCGGCCGAGCACGTCGCCGCCCGTCAGCTCGGCGCAGTGGTCGGCGATCCCGGTGCGGCGGGAGACCAGGTTGGCGCCGGCGATCCGGATGGCCAGCGGCAGGCCGCCGCAGAGCCGGACGAGCTCGCGGGCCGCCTCCTCCTCGGCCGCGACCCGGCACTCGCCGATGGTGCCGGCCAGCAGCCGGCGGGCCTCCTCCGGGCCGAGCACGTCCAGGCCGAGCTGGCGGGCGCTGTCGCTGGCGACCAGCCCGGCGAGCCGGCTGCGGCTGGTGATCAGCACGGCGCAGCCCGGGGTGCCCGGGATCAGCGGCCTGATCTGTTCGGCGTCGCGAGCGTTGTCCAGCACGATCAGCATCCGCTTGCCGGCGAGCAGCGTGCGGTACAGCGCGGCGGCCTCGTCCTGGTCCGGGGGCAGCCGCTCGGGCCGGACGCCCAGCGCGCGGAGGAAGCGGGCGAGCACGTCGCCCGGGCGCAGCGCCGGGAGCCGGGAGTGGCCGCGCAGGTCGACGAACAGCTGCCCGTCCTCGAACAGTTCGCGCCGTGCGTGCGCCCAGTGCGTGGCGAGGGCGGTCTTGCCGACGCCGGGCGGGCCGACCAGCGCCACCAGGTGCGGGCGGTCCGCCGGGTCGGGGGCGACGAGGGCGTCCAGCTCCGCCAGGTGCTGTTCCCGCCCGACGTGGAGTCCGGCCGCGGCGGGCAGTTGGGCCGGGCGCGGGGCGGTGGGCGCCGTGCCGCCGACCGGTGCGAGGGGCAGTTGGCGGCGCAGCACCCGCAGGTGGGCGTCCTGGACCTCGGCGCCGGGCGCGATGCCCAACTCCTCGTCGAGCCGGTCGCGCAGGCGTCCGAACACGTGGAGCGCGGCGGCCTGCTCCCCGGCGCTCGCGAGGGCCAGGATCAGCCGGGCGTGCAGGCCCTCGTGCAGCGGTTCGGCGGTCACCAGCTCCGACAGCACCGGAACGGCCCGCTCGGGGCGGTGCAGCAGCAGGGCGGTGTCGGCGTGCAGCAGGGCCGCGCCGACCCGCCGTTCGTCCGCCGCCACCGCGGCCGGATGCCGTCGCAGCGCCGGGTCCGCGTCCGCGAGCACCGGGCCCCGCCAGTACCGCAGGGCCCGCGTCAGCGATTCGAACGCGGCCTCCTGGTCCGGTGCGCGCTGCTGGCGCCGGGCCAGCTCCAGCAGTTCGTCGAACCGGCCGAGGTCGGTCTGCTCGCGGGAGGCCTCCAGCAGGTAGCCGGTGGGGGTGCGGACGACGGCCGGCGACGGGGCGGTCCGCGGGCCGTCGGGTTCCAGCAGCCGGCGGACCTGGCTGATGTAGCCGTGGACGAGGCTCTGGTGGGAGCCGGGAGGTCCGGACGGCCAGAGGACGTCGGTGATCTCCCCCTGGGTGGCGGGCCCGGGATGCTTGAGGGCCAGCAGCCCGAGCAGGCGGCGCAGCATCGGGCTGGTGACCGGGACCGGGGCGCGGCCGTGCTGGAGGACGAGCGGGCCGAGG
This sequence comes from Kitasatospora putterlickiae, assembly GCF_039527695.1. Classification (NCBI taxonomy): domain Bacteria; kingdom Bacillati; phylum Actinomycetota; class Actinomycetes; order Kitasatosporales; family Streptomycetaceae; genus Kitasatospora; species Kitasatospora putterlickiae. The sequence continues at coordinate 10,765 of NZ_BAAAKJ010000183.1, read as the reverse complement.
AGCAGCAGCCGCGGCCGCCCCGCGCCGCGCGCCGACCCGGTGCGGGTGGCGGCCAGCAGGTCGGTCAGCTCGCCGCCGGTCAGCTCCAGCGCCTCGGCGAGCCGTCGCACGGTGTCCGCCCGGGGCCGTCGGACCCGTCCGTGTTCGAGGTCGCGCAGTGCCCGGGTGCTGATCCCGGCCCGGGTCGCGGCCGCCTCCTGGCTCAGCCCGGTCCGCCAGCGGTACGCCTGGAGTTGTCCGCCGAACGCCTCCGGCCCGCCCGCCGTCACCTCCGCCATGGCGTCCCCCTCATCGGTGATCAGTGTGGACCGGACCGATCCACCGGGCAAGGGCCGTCCGGCGCCGGGGAGGCCGGGGGCGGGGAGGTCAGGGGCGGGGGTAGAGGCGGAGGAAGGCCTGGACGCCGGTGGTGACGGTGGTGTGGAGGGCGGTGTCGGAGAGGGGGACGGCGCCGTAGAAGGACTGGTCGGCCGCGCCGCTGAAGGTGAGGAGGGTGAAGTGGGTGGCGGCGAGGTCGGGGTCGTCGAGGGTGAGCAGGTTCTGGGCGGCGAGGCGGGCCAGGTGGCCGGCGAGGTCGCGCTGGGAGGCGAGGGGGCCGGCGGCGAGCCAGGCGGCGAGGACGTCGGGCGGGAGGTTGCCGGCCTCGGCGCGGATGGTGCGGCCGAGGGCGTAGTGCTCGCCAGCGGCGAGGACGGCCTTGGCGCGGTCGACGGCGAAGGCGGTCAGGTCGGCCTCCAGGTCGACGATCTTGTGCAGATGGCGGTCGGCCAGGCCGGCGACGATCTCGGTGAGTTCGCCCGCGGTCTCCAGGGAGACGGAGAGGAAGAGCTTCTCCTTGTCGCCGAAGTGGTTGTAGATGGTGCGCTTGGAGACACCGGCCTCGGTGGCGATGGCGTCGACGCTGGCCCGGGTGTAGCCCTCGCGGCCGAACACCGTGCTCGCCGCGCGGGCGATGGCGCGGCGCTTCTCCGGCATGCGGCGTGAGCCGGCGCTCGGGGCCGGGTTCGCTGTGCTCATCGGGCGGGGCCCTCTCCTCGGCATGCTGCACTACCCGGTGCAGTTTACCTATAGGGAGGCGCGGAGCGAGTCCCCCCGGACCCGCTCCGCGCCGCGTCGACGCGCGGCTCTCCGCCGCTCCCCCCGATCGCCCCGGACTCCCGCCGTCCCCCCTGGCGCCGCTCTCCGGCGAGAGCGCTCCGCACAGGCCCGGCAAGCCCCCTTGAGTGGGGCGTCGTTGATCATTACGGTAACAAACCGCATGGTTGGTTTGTCAATGCCCGAGCCATGCGCCCTCCACGATTGGGGATGGTGGCCCGGATTGGCAAGGGTGGCTGGTGGGAGCCCGGGAGGGAGGGCGAGGGGCTGCCGGGCGGGGTGGGGGTGGAATCAGATAATCCGGACGGAATGTCGGTATCAGCGGAGCAGTCGGCGTTCCTTGGCGACGGCCACCGCGCCGGCCCGGGTGTCGACGCCCAACTTGTCGTAGATCCGGCCCAGGTGGGTCTTGACGGTCGCCTCGCTGATGAACAGCGCACGGGCGATCTCCCGGTTGCCGAGCCCCTGGGCGAGCTGGGCGAGGATGTCCGTCTCGCGCTCGGTGAGCTGCGGCGCCGGGGCCCGCATCTGCGCCATGACCCGGGAGGCGACCGGCGGGGAGAGCACCGTCCGGCCCTGCGCGGCCGAGTGCACCGCGGCGAACAGCTCCTCCGGCCGCTCGGCCTTCAGCAGGTAGCCGGTCGCGCCCGCGCCGATCGCCCGGGTGATGTCGGCGTCGGTGTCGTACGTGGTCAGGACCAGGACGTGCGGGGCGTCCGGGGCGGCGGTGATCCGCCGGGTGGCCTCCACCCCGTCGATCCCGTCGCCGAGCTGGAGGTCCATCAGCACCACCTGCGGGGCCAGCCGGGCCGCCAGCTCGACCGCCTCCTCGCCGCTGCTCGCCTCGCCGACCACCTCGATGTCGCCGGCGCTGGCCAGCAGGGCGAGCAGACCGGCCCGGACCACGGCGTGGTCGTCGCAGACCAGCAGCCGGACCGGGGACGGGGCGGGGGTGGGGTTCATCGGACGGCTCCAGGGCCCGGGGACGGGCGGTCGGGGGTGAGCGGGACGGCCGCGGAGACCACGGTGCCCTCGCCGGGGGCGCTCTCCACGGTCAGGGTGCCGCCGAGCTGGCGCAGCCGGGCGCGCATGGCCGGCAGGCCGTGGCCGCGGCCGGAGGAGGACGGTGAGGAGGAGGACGGCGAGGAGGAGGCGGGGGTGAAGCCGCGGCCGTCGTCGGCGATGTCCAGAACGGCCTGGTCGCCGAGGAAGGAGAGGGTCAGCGCGGCGGCCGAGGCCCCGGCGTGCTCGCGGACGTTGGCCAGCGCCCCCTGGGCGATCCGCAGCAGCGCGGACTGCGCGGCCGCCGGCAGCGGCACCGGCGTGCCGTCCAGGTGGAAGCGGACCGGCAGCCGGCTCTCGGCGGACTCCCGCTCGGCGAGCGAGCGCAGCGCCTGGTCCAGGGTGCGGCCGTCGGCGAGTTCGGCGGGCGCGAGGTCGTGGACGAAGCGGCGGGCCTCGGCGAGGTTCCGGGCGGCCACCTCGGCGGCGGTGCGGACGTGGCCCCGGGCGGTGGCCGGGTCGCCGTCCCAGGTGCGGTCGGCGGCCTGCAGCAGCATCTGCTGGCTGGACAGGCCCTGGGCGAGGGTGTCGTGGATCTCCATCGCCAGCCGTTCCCGTTCGGCCAGCGTCCCCTCCCGCCGTTCGGTGGCGGCGAGTTCGCGCCGGGTGCGGACCAGGTCGGCGATCAGCGCGCGCTGCCGCTCGGCCTGCCGCTCCATGTACAGGAAGACGCCGGTGGCCAGGGCGGCGACGGTGGGCGGCAGCAGCAGGAGGTTGGCGTCCAGCGGGCCCGGCAACCGGGCCTCGCCGACGGTGACCAGCAGGGTGAGCGCCGCGACCAGCGGGAGCGCCGCCGGTGTGGGCAGCGTCCGCAGGGCCGTGTAGACCAGCGGGACGGCGCACCAGGAGAAGCTCGGCGCGATCACCACCAGGACCACCCAGAGCACGGTCACCACGGCCAGCGGCCAGGGGCGGCGGCGCTGCCCGGGGGCGGGCGGGCGGTGGTGGGCGAGCCAGGAGCCGACCGGCTGGACGACGGCCAGGGCGGCACTCAGACCGAGCACCCAGGGGACGCGCGGGTTGTCCGGGTGGTGGGTGAGGTAGCGGCTGAGCGAGGTGGCGAGCAGGAGGAGGAAGGCGAAGTCGAGCAGCACGGCCAGCCGGCCGGCGTCCGGGGCGGGGGAGGCGGGAAGGGGGCCGGGGTGGTGCACGGGGCCGCTCCTCGCTCTGTCCGCTCTAGCTGCCTGTCCGTTCGGGCCGAGGTGATCCTCCGATGGTGACCCGTCCGGTCCGGGGCCGCATCAACCGATCGGCTGACGGGTCCGTCCTCCATCATGCCCGGGCGCCGTGTCCGGACCGCCGATGCGGCCCGGGGGGCCCGGAACGGAGGATCGAACCCGTCCCCACCACCGCCATCCGACGAGGAGCCGGACCATGAAGAAGACCTCCGTTCGCGCCAAGGTGCTGACCGGCACCGTCGCCGCCGCCGCACTGGCCGCCGCCACCGTCGGCGCGGTCTCGGCCAGCGCCGAGGCCACCGACACCCCGGCCGTCACCGCCGCCGCGGTCAAGACCGACGCCCAGAACAAGAACCTCTCGCAGACCACCGGTCTGACCATCGAGGCCGCCACCAAGGCCGCCCAGGCCACCCTGGACGCGGCCGCCAAGGCCGGCCAGAAGGTCTCGGTGGCGGTCGTCGACCGCGACGGCGTCACCCGGGTGCTGCTCAAGGGCGACGGCGCCGGCCCGCAGTCGCCCGAGTCGGCGGTGCGCAAGGCGTACACGGCGGTCTCCTGGAACGCGACCACCTCCGAGCTGACCAAGCGCCTGGCGCAGGCCCCGAACCTCAAGGACATCCCGAACACGCTGTTCCTGGCCGGCGGCGCGCCGGTGCAGTCCAAGGGCGCGCCGGTGGCGGGCATCGGTGTCGCGGGCGCGCCCAGTGGCGACCTGGACGAGCAGTTCGCGCAGGCGGGCGTCGAGGCGCTCACCAAGTAACGCCCACCGGGCGACACCGGCCACGCGCCGGGGCGGACCCCCGACCGCCCCGGCGCGTTCCACCGCCCCGACGGGCTCCCCGTACGGGTGAAGACCGCGCGGGTCGCCCCAGAACACCGGGACCTTCGGCCGAAAAGCCGCTGCCGCTGTCGGTGCCGCGTGGCAGGCTTCCCGCTATGACGGCGTGGACCCTCAACGACATCGAACGTGCGATCCGCTCCTCCTGGGGCGTCGACACCTGCGCGCCCGAGGACCAGGCCCACTGGCGTCCCGACGATCCCGCCCACGGCCAGTGCCGGGCGACCGCCCTGGTGGTGCACGACCTGCTCGGCGGCGAGCTGATGATGGGCGAGGTGTTCACCGGCGGGGTCCGCACGGACCTGCACTGGTGGAACCGGTCCGCCGCGGGCGCCGAGGTCGACATGACCCGTTCGCGCTTCGGCCCGGACGAGCGGGTCGGCCCCGGCCGCCCGGTCGCCCGTCCGCAGCGCCCGGGCCGGCTGCAAGCCCAGTACCAGCTGCTGCGCCACCGGGTCCTCGCCCGCCTGGAGACCGGCTCGGCGGACGGCGGACACGCCGCGGCGGCCTGACGATCTGACGTACAGTCGGTTGATCGTGGCCGGACGACCGATCCGGCCGCCGGACGACAGCGGGAGTGGCGCGATGAGCGGGATGACGGTCGGCTTCGTCGGGCTGGGCGCGATGGGCCGGGGCATGGTCGCCAACCTGGTGAAGGCCGGGCACACCGTCCGGGTCTGGAACCGCTCGCCCGCAGCGGTGGACGCCGTGGTCGCCCGGGGCGCGCTGGCCGCCGACGGACTGGGTGACGCCTTCGCCACCGACGTGGTCGTCTCGATGCTCGCCAACGACGCCGCCGTGGAGCGCCTGCTGCTCGACCCGGCCCTGCTGGAGGGCGCCACGGCCGGCGTGCACGTCAACATGGCCACCGTCTCGGTCGCCCTGGCCGAGCGCGCCGAGGCCCTGCACGCCGAGTACGGCATCGGGTACGTCGCCGCGCCGGTGCTCGGCCGCCCGCCGGTGGCCGAGGCGGGCGAGCTCGACATCCTGGCCGCCGGGAGCGCGGAGTCGCTGGCGGCGGTCGAGCCGCTGTTCACCGCGATGGGCCGGCGCGTCTGGCCCTTCGGCGAGCGCCCGGGCCAGGCCAACACGGCCAAGATCAGCACCAACTTCCTGCTGGCCTGCGCGATCGAGTCGATGGCCGAGGCGTGCAGCCTGGCCGAGGCCAACGGGGTCCGGCCGACCGATCTGATCGAGATGCTCAGCGGGACGCTCTTCCCGGGGCCGATCTACTCCGGCTACGGCTCGATGGTCGCCGAACGCCGTTACGAGCCCGCCGGGTTCAAGCTGCCGCTCGGGCTCAAGGACGTCGACCTCGCGCTCTCCGCCGGCGCGGCGGCGCGCGTGCCGCTGCCGTTCGGCAGCGTGCTGCGGGACGCGTTCCTGGACGCGCTGGCGCACGGGGACGGCGAGAAGGACTGGGCGGCGGTGGCGGCCGTCGCGCGGCGGCGGGCCGGACTCCCGGAGTAGCGCGCGGACGGACCGGCGCGCGGGCGGGGCGACCGGCTTCGCACCGCCGCCCGGCCGCGTCCCGGCCACCCCTTCGGCACCTGGCGGAAAGGAACAAAACCCCTGCCACCGGGCAGAGTTGGGCCAATCGGACAGAGTGCCCCCGTGAACGCCGGAAACCGGCACCCGCCTTCCGGTGCCGTCGGTGGCTTCGGTAGTCTCCGTCGGACTTTCAGCTTCGCGGGGGGATCGCGGCTCGGACGGCCGCCTGGTCCTTCCGCGCCCCCGGGCCGCGCCCGGACACTCTCGTGAGGTCTCCCTTGTCCCTCTCCATACCTCGCAGTCTCGCCCTGGCCGGCGCCGCCGCGCTCGCCGCCTCGATGGCCCTGACCGGCGCCCAGGGCGCGGTGGCCGCGGCCACCACCGGATCGTCGCCCGCCGCCGCCGCACCGCAGGCCGACAAGGCGAGCGCCCGCGCGCTCGACCTGTCCCTGGACGGGGTGCCGCGGACCTTCGTCGCCGGCGGCGACACCAAGATGTTCAACTTCACCGTCGACAACAACACCAAGCACGACTTCCTCTATTACCCGCTGCTCAAGTTCAAGAACCCCAAGGGCACGCTGCGCGGGGAGCACCTCAAGGTCGAGTACCAGCTGCCCGAAGGGCTGGACAAGACGAGGGCCTGGCTGCCGGCCAAGCCGGCGCCGGGCGGTGGCGACGGCGACGACGACGGCGTGCTGTTCCTGCTCGCCAAGCTCATCGACGGGCGCGTTCCCGACTTCAAGAACTCACTGCTCTCGGTCACCAAGGGCAGCAGCCTCACCGTCGCTGTGCGGGTCACGGTCGAGAAGGCCGCGCCGCTCGGCACCGCCGGTGTCGTCCCGGTGGTCTTCGCCGGGAAGGCGGAGGGCAAGGACCCGATCGGGCAGGGCGAGTTCTTCGGCGACGGCTCGTGCGGCGACCGCTTCAAGATCGTGGCCGGGGGTGGCCCGAAGCCGAGCCCCACCGCCACGCCGACCACCGCCAAGCCGACCACCCCGAGCGCGAGCCCGACCGGCAAGCCGACCACCTCGCCGTCCGCCACCGCGACCTCGACCCCGACCGGCAGCCCGAGCGCCACGGCCACGACCACCCCGAGCACGAGCACCAGCCCGTCGGCGACCGGCACCCCGTCGGCCACCGCCACGCCGTCCGCGACCGCGACGCCGAGCGCCACCCCGAGCGGTACGCCGACCGCGACCACGACGCCATCGGGCAGTGCGTCGCCGAGCACGTCGCCGAGTCCGTCCACGACCTCCGGCGCGAGCGCCTCGCCGAGCGCTTCCACCACCGCCCCGGCGACCCCGGCCCCCGGCGACACCCCGGGTGACGACGACGAGACCGGTGCCCGTGAGCCGATCGACTTCCCGGTGAAGGTCCCGGCCATCGCGCCGCTGCCGATCACCCCGGAGGCCGTCGCCCAGGCCCGGTCCAACGCGGACAAGGCGCTGGCCACCACCGGTGGCGGTGACGACACCACCGGCATCGCGATCGCCGGCGGCGCCGTCCTCGCGGTCGGTGTCGGCACCCTGGTGGTGCTCCGCCGCCGTCGCACCGCACGGCACGGCTGACCCCCGCCGACGCGCCACGACGCACCACGCCCGCCCGTGTCCCCGGTCCGCCGGGGGCACGGGCGGTTCCGTTCCCGACCGCGTCAGAATCGGACTTGACCCTCACGCAACGGGAGGAGGGAGGGTCGTGGTCAGCACGGAGGGAGAACCCGGATGAACCCCGGAGACGGGTACCCGGTCGGCGCGGTGGCGAGGATCGCCAAGGTGACCGTCCGCACCCTGCACCACTACGACGAGATCGGCCTGCTGTCCCCCAGGGGCCGCACGCGTGCCGGCTACCGCCGGTACGACGAGGCCGACCTCGGCCGGCTGCAGCGGATCCTGTTCTACCGCGAACTCGGGTTCCCCCTCGAAGAGATCGCGGCCGTTCTGGACGACGACTCGGTGAGCCCGAGCGAGCACCTGCGGCGCCAGCACCGGCTGCTGACCGACCGCATCGCCCATCTCCAGAAACTGGCCGCGGCCGTCGAACACGCCATGGAGGCAGAGAAGATGGGAATCCAGCTGACCCCGGAGGAGAAGTTCGAGCTCTTCGGCGAGGGCTACCGCGAGGAGTGGGAGACCGAGGCCGAGCAGCGCTGGGGCGACACCGCCGCCTGGGCGGAGTCCCAGCGCCGCACCGGCGGCTACGACAAGGCCGACTGGGAGCGGATCAAGGTCGAGACGGACGCGCTCAACGCCCGTCTGGTCGAGGCCTTCGCCGCCGGCGAGTCCGCCGACGGCGGCCCGGCCATGGACCTCGCCGAGGCGCACCGGCAGCACATCCGCGAGAACTTCTACGACTGCACCTTCGAGATCCACCGCGGCATCGCCGGGATGTACCTCGCCGACCCGCGCTTCACGAAGGTCTACGAGGACCTCGCCCCGGGCCTCGCCCGGTGGCTGCACGACGCCATGCTCGCCAACGCGGACCTGCGCGGCGGCGGGCAGGCATAACGGCGCAGGCGTAACGGCGCAGGCGTAACGGAGGTTCGGAGAACGGCCGGTGTCGGTGCGACACCGGCCGTACCGATGGTTCCGGCCGGTGCGAAATTTTCTTCGAACACCCCGCAACCCCGGCGGGACTCGGACGTCTGACAGGGTGAGGGCCGATCCGGCGCGGGTTCGACCGAGCCGGTGCCGGGCCCGCCGCACAGGCCGAGTCCGACTACCACGGGGAACCCACCATGCGCCCGTCCACTGTCCGGCGTCTCGTCCGCGCTGTTCCGCTGGCGGCCGTGGTCGCCGGTGCGGCCGGCTACCCGCTGCTTCCCGCCGGGAGCGGCGCGGGTGTCGGCCGGGCGCCCGGGGCGGCGGCACCCGGCGGGGCGGCGTCGATGAGGTCGTCGGCGCTGGTCGCACCGGTGGCCGAGGCGTCCGCGCCGGTGTTCGCCGCGGTGTACGCGGCCGGGCCGGCCGCTCCATCCCCCAAGGCCGGCTCCACGGGCGGGCCCGTCCCCAGCTGGCCGGAGGAGTTGCCCGGCGCGGTCGCCGAGACGGTCGACGTCGCGATCCGCCCGCTCTCCGGCAGTTGGGAGGCCCGTGCCGACGGCGGCTACCTCGACTTCCAGGTGACCTGGACCAACACCGGCGGGCGGCGCTTCGACGAGATCGTGCCGGTGGTCCGGGTGCTGCCGTACGACCATCCGCCCGTCCTCGCCCACGCGGGGACGACGGCCAAGGGGACGCTGGACCGCAAGGACCTCGACGAGTGGCGCGAGGTCGGGCTGAACCCGGCGGCCGTGGGCGGCGGCCCCCAGCAGGGCGCGTTCGCGCTCGATCCGGGGGAGAGCCGGGCGGTCCGCTACCGGCTGACCCTGGTCGCCGGCGGCACCGCGGGCCGGCTGCCGATCTCGGCCGAGGCCCTGGTTCGCCGCGGCGGAAAGGCGGAACGTTTCGGCGGCGCGGAGGCCAGGGTGAACGTGACGGTGGCCCAGCCGGTCCGGCTGACGATGACGAGGGCGACCGACCTGGTCGTCGGCCGGGTGGCGTCCGAACTCACGGTCGAGCTGGCCAAGCTGGACGCGGTCGGCGAGTCCACGGTCGTCCCGGTCGTCGCGGTGACCGACCCGGTCGGCCTGAACGCCGGGCACGGCCTGGTGCCGGAGGACCTGATCGCCGAGGTGCGGGTGAACGGCGCGTGGCACCGGCTCCGGGGCGCCCTTGACGCGGACGGCCTGGTCCGGCTGGACACCGCCGAGCTGACCCGGGTGCTGGCGGCGGGGGAGAGCGCCGTGTACCCGTTCCGGTTCGCCGTGCCGACGGGCCGGGCCGCAGGCGGCGGCCTGGAGATCACGGTGGGCGCGACGGTCGACGGCGGCGCCCTTCCGGTGCGCAAGGCCAGGCCGCGCACCGTCCGGGAGGGGGCGGACCCGCCGAAGCCGTAGTCCTGGTGGCGACCAGTGGCAACGGCGGCCTGACGACCGGCCACCCCGGAACGAGTCCTGACGCACCGGTGCGCGACCGGCACGCCGTCGGGCGGAAAGCGATGACGGATGTCCATGGCCATCGGGCCGGCCGGGCGGCCCGCCCAGGGGCGGATCCGGACCCTGAACGGGTGGGTACGGCTGCTGTTCGGCGCCCGGGAGGCGCAGGGCGCGGGCGAGGTGCTCGACGTTCCCGTCGCCGCGTGGTCGGCGGGGCGGCACCGCCCCGGCTTCCGCCTGCTGCCCGGCGGCGGCCGCCCGCACGAGGCCGGCCCGACGCTGACCGACCTCTACCTCACCCACCGGCTCAGCCTGGTCCGCCTCGCGGTGCTGCTGGTCGACCACCAGGAGCAGGCCGAGGACGTCGTGCAGGAGGCCTTCGCCAGGCTCTACCAGCGGCACGGCGAGCAGCTGGACGACCTGGACAACGCGCTGGCCTATCTGCGCACCGCCGTGGTCAACGGCGCCCGGTCGGTGCTGCGCCGCCGCCGCACGGCCCGCGAGTACGTGCCGCCCCACGTGGCGGACGCACCGTCGGCGGAGGACCACGCGGTGCTCCACGACGAGCACCGCCGGGTGCTGGTGGCCCTGCAGGAGCTGACCCCACGCCAGCGCGAGGTGCTGGTGCTGCGCTACTGGTCCGACCTGTCGGAGTCGGAGATCGCGGAGATCCTCGCGGTCTCCCGAGGAACTGTGAAGTCCACCGCCAGCCGGGCCCTGGACGCCCTGGAGAAGAAGCTGGAGGACGCCCGATGAGCGACGAGCGGCGCCCCGCGGCCGACGGGGAGCACGGCGGCGGCCGTCCGGGCCCGGACGGCGAGTCACCGGTGGAGCGTCTGCTCCGGGAGGCCCTGGCGGCCCGCGTCGCCGGGGTCACCAGCCAGAGCCTGCGCCCGGCCGCCCCGCCGCGGGGGCCGCGCTCGCGCCGCCGGCCCGTCCACCTGGTGGGCCTGCCGTTGCTGGGGCTGGTCGCGGCGGCGGTGGTCGGCGTGCTCACCGTCCCCACCGACACCCTCGCCGACAAGAACGACGACGCGCCGGCCGCGACGACGAGCGGCAGCCCCTCCCCGACCCGGGGGCCGGACGTGTCGCCGACCGCGCGGCCCCCGGGGGAGGCGGGCCACCCGG
>NZ_BAAAKJ010000182.1:0-1022 GCF_039527695.1 Kitasatospora putterlickiae | reverse complement strand
GGCGGCACGGCCGCGCCGCGCGCGCCCGTTCCTACCATCCGCACATGGAACAGCACGCTCTCTCGCTCCTGGCGGACGGTCTGAAGATCGACTGGGCCAGGATGCCGACGTACAACACGATCATGTCCGTGGCCGCCGGCGCCGGCCTGCTCCTCGTGGTCGCGCTCGGCCGCAGGTTCCTGGTGCCCGGCCCGATCGCCACCCTCGACGGCTGGGCGCTGGCCTTCGGCGCGCTCGGTTTCACCCTCGTCGTCACCGGGCTGCACATGACCCTGACCTGGCCGCTCGCCGGGCAGGGCTTCCCGTTCGACAACATCATCTTCGGTGAACCCGCCCTCGCCTTCGGTGTCTTCCTGCTCTCGGCCTCCTTCTACCTCTGGAAGCGCGGCGCCGAACTGCTCGGCGAGGAACGGGTGGCCCGCACCGCCCGGATCGCCGGACCCGTGTCGCTGTTCGTCTTCGGTATGGGTCTCGCCTGCTTCGGCATCGCCGCCGCGGGCTGGAAGTACACGCTCTTCGCGGCCCCGCCGGAGGAGCCCATCTCCGGTGAGTTCGCGGACTGGCCGTGGCTGGAGGCGAGCTTCATGTCGGGGCTGTACGTGCTGGTCGGCATCGGCGCGCTGCTGTTCCCGTTCGCGCTGCGGCGTCCGGCCGCGTGGCCCGCCCCGGTGGTCGGTGTCGCCTGGGGCCTGGCCGGGCTCGCCTTCCTCGTCTTCGGCGGCCTCAACTACTTCACCCACATCGGACTGATCGTCAACACCATGTGACGCGCCCTCCTGGCGGAGGGGCGGACCGTCGGCCGGACGGCGCGGGTGGTGCGGCCGGGGCCTCGTGACCGGTTCCCTGAACCTCTACAGTCATGTAGATTTCGGCTGGTGGCGGCCGCTGGGACGCGGCTCGGCCGGGCCCCGGTCGCCGGCCCTACCGGCAGAGACGACAGGAGTTTCAGTGAGCCCGCGTGTGATCGCGAAGATCGCCCCCGCCCTCGTACTGGTCGGGCTGGTGCTGGGCGCGCCCGGCGC
>NZ_BAAAKJ010000181.1:14522-15957 GCF_039527695.1 Kitasatospora putterlickiae | reverse complement strand
CTCGGCCGCCGTCGCGCGCCGACGCCGCCACCGTCGCACCGGCAGGACCGCCGGGACCGCCGCCAGCACCGGGACGGGCGACCCCGTCGCCCACCCGGCCGCCAACCCGCCGGGCAGGAGCAGGAGTTCCGGGGCACCCCGGACGGGCCGCCAGAGCCCGCCCGCCCACCGGACGGCGGCGGGCACCGCGCCACCGCCGTGCACACCGCCGTCGGCCCCGGCGTCGCCCTCACCGTCGCCCGCCAGTACCGCGCCGACCCGGCGGACGCCCGCCACCTGCCGCTGCACTCCGCACCACGCCGCCACCGCGGCCCCGCACAGCGCCAGCACCCACCACAGCGCCGCCTCATCAACCGCCATGGCCACCACCTCCTTCGCCATCGCCACCCACGCCACCCACGCCACTCACGTCACTCCGCCGACGGCCGCCCCCGGCCGCCGGCCTCACCCGGTCACCCGCCACGACCACTACCGCTCCTCCCCCCTCGTCCGCCCGAACGGCGGACCGGGCGGGGGTCCGCGGACGGGCCCTCGGCCCGCCGCCCAGCCCGAACAGCAGGGCGCCCGCCAAACAGCCGCCCATCAGCAGCGCGAACGCCGCCTCCGCCCACCCGACCGTCATCACGAGCCCTCCTCGACGGCGGCTCCCCGAGCGGCGAGCAGACCGGTCAGGCGCTCCCAGCCGGGCCCCGTAACCGTGTCGCCGTCCACCGCGAACGTCACCGCCGGGGTGGTGACGGCGAGTCCGTGCCGGTCGCCGTCCAGGGTGTGGATCTCGGCGACGCGGCGGCGCCCGGTGCCCTGGTCCCGTACCAGGTGCACCACCAGGTCGAGCGCGGCCCGGAGTTGGCTGTGCAGGGCCGGGCGGTCCAGTCCGGCCAGCGAGCCGAGCGCTTCCAGCCGCACCGGCACGTCCGCCGCCGTGTTGGCGTGAACCGTGCCGGTACCGCCCTCGTGGCCGGTGTTGAGGGCGGCGAGGAGGTCGGCCACCTCGGGCCCGCGCACCTCCCCGATCACCAGCCGGTCGGGCCGCATCCGCAGCGCCTGGCGGACCAGGTCCCGCAGGGTGAGCTCGCCCAGCCCCTCCTGGTTGGGCGGGCGGCCCTGGAGCCGCACCACGTGCGGGTGGTCGGGGTACAGCTCGGCGGAGTCCTCGGCGACGACGATCCGCTCCTCCGGACCGACCAGGCCGAGCAACGCCGCGAGCAGCGTGGTCTTCCCCGTACCGGTGCCCCCGCTGACCAGCAGCGAGAGCCGGGCCCGCACGACGGCGGCCAGCAGCTCGCCGCCACGCGGCGGGAGCGCCCCGCCGGCCACCAGCTCGTCGAGGCTGAACGGCCGGGGGCGGCACACCCGCAACGAGATGTGGGTGCATCCGGCCGCGATCGGCGGCAGGACGGCGTGCAGCCGGGTACCGTCCGGCAGCCGGGCGTCC
>NZ_BAAAKJ010000181.1:14129-14455 GCF_039527695.1 Kitasatospora putterlickiae | reverse complement strand
TGGACGCGCACATCCACCCGGACAAGACCGCCTGGGGCGAGCCCTGGTGCAGCCGCCGCCCGGCCGCCGTGGCGAGGCGGTGGGCCAGCCGGCGCACCGCCTCCGGGTCGGTGAAGCGCACGCCGGTGGCCCGGCGCAGGCCGCCGCCCCGGTCGAACCAGATCTCGTCCGGTCCGTTGACCAGGACGTCCGTGACGTCGGGCGCCGCCAGCAGCCGCTCCAGCGGGCCCGCACCCACCAGTTCGGCGCAGAGCGAGCGCACCGTGTCGAGGACGTCGTCGCCGCCGAGCGGCGGCCTGGCGGCCCGCAGGGCGGTCGCCACCGAG
>NZ_BAAAKJ010000181.1:8872-14081 GCF_039527695.1 Kitasatospora putterlickiae | reverse complement strand
CCGGCCGTAGGGGTTCGGTTCGGACCGGGCGACGGCGGCCGGGGCGTTCCCGGGGCCCGGGACGCTCCGCAGCGCCCTCCGTCCACGCGGACCCGGGCCGCCGCGCTCGGCTTCCGGGCCGCCACCGGCCCTCCGCAGACGCACCATCAGGAGACACCTCCCTCGGCCACCGGCACCGGCGGCAGCACCTCGTCCAGGAACGCTCCGCAGAAGCGGGCGAGCGGCCCGCCCTCCCGGATGCCGGGCGGCACACCCTGTTCGAGGTCGACGGCCAGGCCGGGCTCGGGCTCCAGCACCCCGGCGAGGCGCATCCGCAGTCCCCGGGCGACCCGGTGCGCGGGGAGTCCGAGGGGTCCCGGCATCCGCACCACCGCCCGCACGTCGTCGAGCCGCATCCGGACCGAGGCGGCCACCCGGTCGGCGGCGGCCACCGCGCGCAGTTCGGCCGGCACCACCATCAGCGCCGTGTCGGACTGTTCGAGGGCCTGCCCGGCCGCCGGATCCAGCCGCCGGGGCACGTCGACCACCACGAGGCCGCCCCGGCGGCGGGCGGCGGCCAGGACGCTGCGCATGGCCTCGGGCGGGACCGCGAGGGTGTCGCTGCGGTCCCAGGACAGGCAGGACAGGGTGCCGAGGCGCTTGAGCGCGGGCAGCGCCCGGGCCAGTTCGGCGCCGCTCACCCGGCCCCGGGATCCGGCGAGGTCCGGCCAGCGCAGACCGGCGGTCGTCTCGCCGCCGAGCAGGATGTCGAGTCCGCCGCCCAGCGGGTCGCCGTCGACGAGCACGGTGCGCAGGCCCCGGCGCGCGGCGGTGACCGCGAGCGCGCAGGCCAGGGTGGAGGCGCCCGCGCCGCCCTCGCCGCCGAGCACGGCGACGGTGCGCGCGGGGGTCCCGACCCCCTCGGCGGCGTCGGCGACGCGGTCGAGCAGCCAGCCCTCGGCGTCGGGCAGGAACAGCACGTGCTCCGCGCCGAGTTGGACGGCCCTGACCCAGACGCCCGCGTCGTCGAGGTCCAGCCCGAGCAGCAGCACCCCCGGTCTGCGGGGCAGCCCGGCGCACTGGGCGGAGCGGTCGTCGCCGACCAGCACCAGCGACGCGCCCTCCCAGAGCTCGCGCGGCGGCGGGGATCCCCGGATCAGCCGCGGTTCGGTGCCGGCCGCCGCGCAGATCCGCAGCAGCTGCTCGGCCAGGCCGTCGTCCCCGGTGAGGACGAGCGGCCCGACGGGCTCCGGCCCGCCGGTGGTGGCGTGGTCGGTGATGGGCTTCGTCATGACGGTTCCCCTGTCGCCCTGGTGTCCGGTGGGTCCGGCGNNNATCACGGTGGACGGTGATCCGGATTCCGTCCGCCAGGTTCCGAATCCCTGTGGACAACTCATGGGCTGTGGACGAAAACGTTCACCCGCACGGGGGGCTATTGGACAAAGAATTGACGAAACGGGCTCACGGAGATGAACCGCCATACCGGCGCGGCCGGATAGCGCGGTGCCGCCCGCGTGCTCCCCGGTCCAGGTCCGGGCCCCATTCCCGAAGCGGCGGAGGCCGGGGACGGCCATGAGCAATGTCCTACGGATGCTCTACGGAGAGTGACGAAAAGGAGGGTTCACCCCCAGCTGCCGACACCCCCTGTAGACAACGCCGGGTCCGGCCGCCGGATCCTCACGGCGGGCCGTTCAAGCCCTGAAAATGGCCCCGGACGTGCGACGACCCCCGCCGGGGGGGAGAGCGGGGGTCGTCTATCCACGGCCCGACTCGGGGGGGAGGAGCCGGACCGGGTTAGCACGGTCGCGAACGATCCGTGACTTCCATGGTGTACCCGAGCGGCCAGAAACACAAACCCGCACGCCCACGAGTACGCCGAATGGCGGGCTGTTTTGCGGCGCCCTCTATCCTCGGTTCCCGTGGACACCACCGAGAACGCCGACGAGCACGCCGACGAGTCCCCGGACTCCACCGCCGCAGCCGCCGGAACCGACGGGACACCCGGGCCCGGGGGGACGGCCGTGACCGCCACGCGGCCCGGAGCACCCGCCGTCGGCCCGTCCGGAACCCGCCCGCCGACCGCACGACCGCGCCCGGCCGGGCCGCGCACCGCCGCCTTCTTCGACCTCGACAAGACGATCATCGCCAAGTCGAGCGCCCTCGCCTTCAGCCGCCCCTTCTACCAGGGCGGCCTGATCAACCGTCGGGCGGTCCTGCGAAGCGCGTACGCCCAGTTCGTCTTCCTGGTGGGCGGGGCTGACCACGACCAGATGGAGAAGATGCGCGAGTACCTCTCCGCGCTGACCCGGGGCTGGAACGTGCAGCAGGTCCGCGAGATCGTGGCCGAGACCCTGCACAACCTGATCGACCCGATCATCTACGACGAGGCCGCCTCGCTCATCGAGCAGCACCACGCGGCCGGCCGCGACGTGGTCATCGTCAGCAGTTCCGGCTCCGAAGTGGTCGAGCCGATCGGCGCGCTGCTCGGCGCGGACCACGTGATCGCGACCAGGCTGAAGATCGAGGACGGCTGCTACACCGGCGAGATCGAGTACTACGCCTACGCCGAGAACAAGGCCGCCGCGATCCGGGAGTTGGCCGAGGTCGAGGGCTACGACCTGGCCGAGTGCTACGCCTACAGCGACTCGTCCACGGACCTACCACTGCTGGAGGCGGTCGGCCACCCCTCGGCGGTCAACCCGGACCGGGCGCTGCGCAAGGAGGCGGTGGCCCGCGAGTGGCCGGTGCTGGTCTTCGACAAGCCGGTGGAACTCCGGCGGCGGCTCCCGGAATTCTCTGCGCCGAGCCGCTCGGTGCTGACGGCGGTGGCGGTCGGCACCGCCGCCCTGACGGCCGGTGTCATCTGGTACGCGGCTCGGCGCCGCCGCCCGGCGGCCTGACCACGAGGCTTTGGACAAAACGGTCAAAAGCCGAAGACGTCGCTTTTCGGGTTCCCCTTTCGCCCGAAACGCGATACAAATGAAGCACGGCCCGCGAGACCCGGTCAGGACCGAAGAGGTCAAACCGACAACGCAGTTCAGGCCCCACGGACCGCCGTACAGATGACCGAGCACCCACATGCAGCCGACCCGCTGTCGGGCCGCCGGACCAGACGAACGGGCAGGATCCCCGTCTGATCGGCACTTCCGGTGCATGCATGGTCACCCGGCATCTGTGCCAGCGGCGGCACCTGGCAGGATCAGGTGCCGCCGCATCTCGTCGTCCGGCCGGTCCAACCGGTGGGACCTGGTGGACCGGATGGCGCCCCGGCGCTCAGACCATGCCGCGCTGCATCGCCTCGCAGACCGCCGTGCTCTCCCGCACCCCGAGCCGCAGCGCCCGGCCGCAGTGGCCGATCCAGGCCGCCAGGCCCTCCGGCGTCCCCGCCAGGTAGCCGGCCAGCGCCCGCCGGTAGGCGTCCGTCCCCAGTTCCACCAGGCCGACCTCGGCCGGGCAGATCGACTTCGGGTCGAGCCCCTCGGCGATCAGCACGATCCGCTGGGCGGCCCGGGCGATCAGGCCGTTGTGGGCACCGAACGGCCGCAGTGCCAGCAACTCGCCGTGCACCACCGAGGCGACCACCAGGGCCGGCGTCCCGACGCCCTGGCCCTCCGCGCGGGCCACCAGCAGCCGGGAGAGCTGGTCGAGCCGGGCGGCGACCTCCTCCGGACCTGGCGCCGCCGGCAGCCCCGGCACCGGACCGTCCGCCACCGGACCGGCCGGCTCGGCCGCCGGACCGTGCTCGGCCGCGACACCCTCCACCGGCTTCAGCCCCAGCGGGAACAGGTCGTCGGCGGCCTCACCGGCCTGCCGCGGGCGACCCGCCGCCGGATCGGCGTCCCCGACCGCCAGCAGGTGCAGCCGGGCCAGCACCTGGAGCGGGGAATGCCGCCAGACGCTCAACAGCTGACCCGCCTCGGCCGCGATCCGCAGCGCGGCGCCCATGGTGCGGGACTCGGGGTCCGTGCCGAAGTCGCTGCGCCGCCGGACCTCCTCCAGCGGCCAGTCGGCGCCCGCCAGCGCCGCCGAGGCGCGGGCGCCGCGCAGGGCGGACTCGGAGGTGACCTCGGCCGCCCGGCGGCGCATCACCCGGTGGCCGTAGAGGCGGTCGACGGCCTTGCGCACCTCGGCCACCGCGTCGGGCACTCCGGGAAGCTGGGCCAGCGGGGCGAGGGGATCTGTTCCAGTGCTCACCTACCCGAGAGTAATGACCCGGGCGGCCCGGCCGGAACAGCAACCTCACATCACCCGTTAGAGGCAATCGTCACTTCCCTCCTGCCAGCGACCCGAAACCCCCGATAGCATGACGGCCGTCGAAGACGATAACGATTTCCACCTCGGGAGATCGTCGACCTCGCCGCGGCGCGCAGCCGCGACCGCGGCGGGCCCAGGAGCGAGAGCCGGAGTCCCAAGATGAAGATCGCCTTCGTCGGCAAGGGCGGCAGCGGCAAGACCACGCTGTCCGCGCTGTTCATCCGCCACCTGGCCGCCGCGGGCCGACCGGTCCTCGCCGTCGACGCCGACATCAACCAGCACCTCGGCCCGGCGCTCGGACTGACGGACGACCAGGCCGCCGCGCTGCCCGCGCTCGGGGCCCGACTGCCCGAGATCAAGGAGTACCTGCGCGGCAGCAACCCGCTGATCCGCTCCGCCGAGGAGATGATCAAGACCACCCCGCCCGGCCGGGGCTCCCGACTGCTGCGCATCGCCGAGGAGAACCCGGTCTACGCGGCCTGCGCCCGCCCGGTCGCGCTCGACGAGGGCTCGGTGCGGCTGCTGGCGACCGGCGCGTTCACCGAGGAGGACCTCGGCGTCGCCTGCTACCACTCCAAGGTCGGCGCGGTCGAGCTGCTGCTCAACCACCTGGTCGACGGCCGGGAGGAGTACGTGGTGACCGACATGACCGCCGGCTCCGACTCCTTCGCCTCGGGGCTGTTCACCCGCTTCGACCTCACCTTCCTGATCGCCGAGCCCACCCGCAAGGGCGTCTCGGTGTACCGCCAGTACCGGGACTACGCGCGCGACTTCGGGGTGCGGCTGCGGGTCGTCGGCAACAAGGTGGAGGGCCCCGACGACCTGGCCTTCCTCCGCCGGGAGGTCGGCGAGGACCTGCTGACGGCCTTCGGGCAGTCCGCGTGGGTGCGCCGCCTGGAGCAGGGCGCCCGGCCGCCGCTGCGCGCCCTCGAACCCGGCAACCGCGCCGTGCTGGACGAGCTGCGCACGGCGGGCG